>PFUL01000089.1 GCA_002790095.1 Elusimicrobia bacterium CG_4_9_14_3_um_filter_62_55
GTCGTCTGCGAGCTGCATCACGCCTTCGAGCATTTCGACTGGACCGGGTTTTACCGCGTCGATCCCGCCAAGGAGCGGGAGTTGGTCGTCGGTCCCTACCAGGGCGCGCATGGCTGCCTGCGGATTTCCTTCGATCGCGGCGTTTGCGGAAAGGCAGCGCGCGATAAGAAAACGGTCGTGGTCGACGAGGTGAGAGCCTTTCCGGGGCATATCGCGTGCTGCGCGTCGACGCGGTCCGAGATCGTGGTTCCGGTTCTTTGCGCCGGCGAGCTCTACGGCGTTCTCGACGTCGATTCCAACACGCCCGCGGCGTTTACCGCGGAAGACCGCGAGGGCCTTGAGGCGATTTGCGCGGAGCTGGGGCGTGCGCTACGTGTGGCCGCATGATAATGGCAGTTTGCGTGGACAATCCATCTCGCCGCTCTGTCCTTCGGCTTCCTGGATTCAGACCCCTGCGTCAACTCAGACCTTGATCTGGAAGTCTCTGACCAGGCATTGAATCGCGTGCTCCAGGTTCGGATTAGCCTTGGCGCGGGAGTTATAAAGAAACCAAACGACTTCCTTAAGGCCGGTCGGCTTCGCATGAAGCTTTACAAGACGTTTTGCCTGGAGATCCTCATTGACCGTTAGCGTGTCTATGACCGCCGCTCCGCGACCCTGAAGCGCCAGCAGGCGGACCAAAAGCGGGTTCTCAATCTCCGCCTCGATATTGGGCGTCACACTATGTCTGCTTAGGTAGCTATCCACGGTCCTGCGGATAGGGTTCTCCGTTGTGCGCACCAGCAGAGGGACTTTGGCGAGGTCTACCGGAAACTTCCGGATCCTCTTCTTGAACCGGGGGACTCCCACGAAGCTGATCGGGATCTTGGTGATCATTCGGCTGGCGAAATCTTGGCCGAGAGCCTGCGAATAGTCGAAATTGGTGACGGCGATATCCAGGGCATGCTTGCGCAGGCGCGTCTGAAGCTCCGTCTGGAGACCGCCGAACACGCTGACCCTGATATCCACGCCCAGGTTCTCAACGAAGTCTATGATGCGCAGTACGAGCCACGCTGAGATGGACTCTTGAACCCCCAATCTAAGGAAGGCGGGCAAAGCCTGCGGCCCTTGCTTGACCATGGATACCAGGGCATCCCCGGCGGTAAAAATCCGCTCACAGTGCTCGTAGACCGATCCTCCCTCGGGCGTCAGGGAGACTCCATGGCGGTCCCGATTGAACAGCCTGAGCCCCAATGATCGCTCGAGTTGCGATATCTGCAGACTTAGTGTGGATTGAGCTAGAAGAAGTTTTTCGGTCGAGGCCTTAAAGCTCCCCGCCTTGGCGATGATCCAGAAGTAGTAGAGCTGGTGGTAGTTGACGGGTATCATGCGGGCTTGCCTCTCGCTGAGTTTTCATCAAGCTTTTATTAAAACAAATGTTAACTGAGATAATATCTATTTTACAAAACAAAAGCGCCTGTCTAAACTATCAGCATGAGTGGTGAAGCGCACTGGAAGAAAAGGCGCACGCGCGACATGCGGAAACTCACCAGCGTCAATCGTAGGATCGCGGAGCTTTGCAACGAGCTTCAGTCCCTTCAGCAGATCCAGGAGGGGCTCGAGGATGAGATCGAGTCAGCCGACCGGGAACTCGCTGAGCTAAGGATAAATAGGAGAGGCGGATGCGGCGAAGGCGCCGAACATCCGAAACGCATGAATGCGTGAATCGAGAATCTGTAAAACACGAATAGGAGGTAGATTGAGATGGAGAAGGAACTGATTCGCCGTGACAACGATCCCTTCCGGGATATGGTCGGTCTGCGGGATACGATCAGCGGGCTGTTTGACGACTTGTTTAACGGAAGACCGATGATGGCGTCCCGGTCCAGGCAGATGGACATGGGCATGGGTTGGGTCCCGGCCGTGAACATCCGCGAGACCGAGGATGCATTCCATATCCGGGCCGCGCTGCCGGGCGTCGAGAAGAGCGACCTGGAGCTGGAAGTGAAGGACAGTACCCTCATCCTCACAGGGAAAGTAAAGGAAGCCGACGAGAACGAAGAGGGGTGGCTGCGTCGGGAAATCCCCTCCGGGCAGTTCTACCGTGCGTTCACTCTCGGGACTGATGTGGAGAGCACCAAGGTGAGCGCGAACTGCAAGAACGGCATCTTGGAAATCAAGCTGCAGAAGGCGGAAAAGTCAAAGCCGCGCAAGGTTCAGATTAACTGATGGAGCCCGCCGAGCGGGGTCCCGGGTTTCTCCCGGGGCCCCCGATTCGGTGTTCAAGAGGCATATGCAAGAGGCGCAGTGAAGGTAGGTGAGTATCATGAGGAAATGGAGGCGGAGACGCCCGGCAGGGCTGTGATCGGCGACGGCATCTCCATCTAGGTTATGCGAGGAATCCATCGCTACACGCTCAGGACCCAGTTGGGAATTATTGTGGCGTTTATGGTTGTGTTCGCACTGGGAGCGAGCGTTTCGCATTGGGTGCGTAGCCAATCGCAGTCTGAAGATGCCGCCGCGTTTCGTCGAGACCTGGCTATCGCGATAAAACTTCCCCGGATTAAGGCCCTCCTGCGATCACTTGATTTGACCACGGCGCAGTACCTGGAGACCGGAAACCCGGCCTGGCTTGAGGAACATGAGAGGAGCCTTAGCCTCTTGGACAAGACCCGGCAGGACCTCAATGCGCTGATGCCGGGAAAACGCGAAAGCGATATTTTGAAAGAGCTCGACAAGCGCCTTGCTGAGCACTTCATCGAGGAAAAAGAGTGGATGCTTCAGCGCAAGACCGGAACGCTGACGCCGGCTGCCGCCGCCAAGTTGATCGGGGCTCGCAGGTCCTACGAAGATATCCTTGAGATCGTTTTAGGTATGCACGATATCAAGATTGCCGACTTCCAGGGCCGGATGGAGGCGGCGCGGAAATCAGCCATGTATGGATTCGTCACAGTGTTGTCTATAGGACTCCTGGTGAGCGCCTTGTTGGCGTTGTTTTTGTTGCGTTACATCATCTTCCCCATACGGACCTTGGCTGAGTACGCGCGTACGTGGAAGCTGGGAGAGGAATGGAATTGTCAGGTTCTATCCGTCAGCCCTGAGATCAACGGCTTGGTCGCGCGCATCAAGGAGTTGATGGAAGACCTGAATAGGGAGTATCGGAAAGAGAAGGACCTGGGCCAACTCAAGACGAAGTTGGTGGCGACCGTGAGCCATGAACTCAATAATGCCCTTAGCGTGATTTACTCGGCGGCCGCGACCTTGGAGATGAGCGAGTTGGAAACCATCGATGAGAAGCGCGGGAAAATGTACCGGATAATAAAGGGCCAAAGCCGTTCGCTGAGCACGGCGATCAGCAATCTTCTTAATATCGGGCGCCTTGAGTCCGGCAAACTCGCACTGGCTAAGAAGAAGATGGACATGGCTCAGGTGCTTCGGGACTGTGTATCTCTGACAGAGATCCTCTGCGAGAACAATCAGTTGGAGGTGTCGACCAGCCTTCCGGATATGCCGGTACCTGTCTATGCCGATCCGGACGCATTGACGATGGTCATCACGAACCTCCTCAGCAACGCCATTAAATACACAGAGAAAGGCGGCACGATTTCGGTCGGGTTGTTTCGAGAGGACCACGACCCCAAGCATCTAAGAATCTATGTCAAAGATACCGGCATCGGGCTGAAGCCTGAAGAGAAGGAGCGGATATTCTCGGGATACTACCGCTCGGAGAGAGGCAAGATGCTGGCAAAGGGGTTCGGGATCGGGCTGTCGCTTGCCAAAAGCATTATCGAGGCGCATGGCGGCCGGCTCGAGGTGGAGAGCGAGCCCGGCAAGGGTTCGACATTCTCCTTCCTCCTACCGGTCTGGGTCCCCCCAGCGACGGGTCGAAGCGAGAGTGCCGCGTGGGACGTCTCGCCCGGCATGGCGAAGTCGGCTCCGATCGTCTGAGGCCCCGATTCTTGGATTAGGGAGGTGCGGCGATGGTGCTGAATGAAAACGATGAAAGACCGCTTGTGGTCTGGGTGGAGGACGATCCTGATTTCCAGGATATCGTTCGTGATTGGCTCATACCACGGTACGATCTGATCACCTATAAAGACGGGGGGGCTTTTCTCGATGAGATTGCCGAAAGCGAGCCCGCTGTCATCATGCTCGATGTAGGGCTCCCCGGGCCCGATGGATTTAAGCTCTGCCGTGCGGTCCGCAGAGACAGGCGCTTGGCAGCCACGCCCATCCTGTTTTTGACCTCGTGCCAGGAGGATGTGGATTATGTCAAACATTTGAAGGTGGGTGGAACGGCCTTCTTGACCAAGCCGGTGGACCGCAAGGAGCTGCTCAGCACTTTAGACGAGCTTGTTCTTAAGAAATACGGGGAGCCCTTATAGGCTCCCGCATGTAGACATATGGAGACGAAATCCAAAGCGTAAAGGAGGAGGCAATATCATGAAAAAGTATGTGATCCCAACAACCTTGGCCCTGACTTGTCTCGTCTTAGTTTCCGCCACTGCTTTGGCGAGCAACGCCGGCATCGACCCTAAGGTCGAGAAACAGAGCCGCGAGGCGGTCAAAAAGCAGGAGAAGAAGTCCTCTGAGCTCATAAAGGTCCTCAACGAAGACGTCACCAAGGGACTGGAAAATGCGAGGAAGGCGGTCAATGCGTTGGATGAAGGTAAGAATAAGGAAGCCTTGACCCTGTTAAAAGAAGCTGTCGGAGGCTTCGAGGTTGCCCTGGCGGCCGATCCGAACTTGCACTTGGTTCCGGTCAGCAGCGTGGTCCAGGCGCAGGAACTTTATAGCAACCCCGGGCTGCTCAAACGAGAGCTGGCCTACGCCAAAGATTTGCTAGAAGACGGAAAGGTGCAGGAGGCAAGGCGCATATTATTGCCGCTTCGCAGTGATATTTCGGTAAAAACGACATTTCTGCCGATGAGGACCTATCCTGAAGCCATCCGAACAGCCGTCAAGCAACTCGTTGATGAAAAACCTGAAGAGGCGAAGCAAACCCTCTCGGTCGCCATGAGCACGCTGCTCGTGACCGAGGAAGTCGTGGCCCCCATCCCTCTCGTCACGGCGAAGAACTTCGTGGAGGAAGCCTCCAAGATGGATAAAGAAAAAAAAGATGAGGTCCTCCAAAAGCTCAATATGGCCAGGGAGCAGCTCGAAGTAGGCAAGCTCCTCGGGTATCTGCCGGAAGATGGGAAGCAGTATGAAGAGATGGAGGACCGCATCAAGGAGATCGTGACCGAGGTCAAGGGCGAGAACAAGGCAAAGAAGATGTACAAGGACCTGAAGGCCGCCCTCTCCCAGTGGCTGCCTTGGGGCAACTCGGAATCATAAGGGGCTCGCAGCTTAAGGTGGGTCCGGCCTTAGCTCTACGCCTCAGGCTGGCCCGCCTTGGGCTCTGGGGAGGTAATCAAGATGATGGTTAAGGACGCTGAATTCAAGCAGGCGGTTTTGAGGGGAGGCCAAGAACAACCGGAAGGCATGCGGCAGCGGGTGGAGCAAATTAACATGGAGTCGGGCGACTCTTACTGGAGTGACGGAGCCATGGGCACAGGAGCGTCGCGTTTGGCGCGCATGCCGGACTGGATTGCCGACATAGATATGCACGAGAAGTCCGACGCGTTTAAGGCGACGACGGCGACACGTCCCCGGCGATCCCCTCTTCATCCTCGATCGCCTCATCGGCGAGCGGGTTGGGGAAGCCCCCCGGGGGCGGCAG
>PFUL01000159.1 GCA_002790095.1 Elusimicrobia bacterium CG_4_9_14_3_um_filter_62_55
ACGCGTTCATGAACGCGTTCATCGCCATGCCGACGACCTGGGCTTCGAAACTCGCGCCGCCGCGGGACCCGCCCCCGCCCGAACCGCCGCCGCACTCGCAGCGCGTGCCCTGCATGTAGGCGTCGCCCTGGTACTGCCCTTGGGATTTCAGCGAGCGCAGCGCGGATTCGCACTCAGAGGCGCTGGAAAACGAGGCGGCAACCTTGCCGACCGAATAGCCTTGCTTGGCCAGCATGCTGCGCATCCCTTGGCTGTAAACGGCGTGACAAGCCGAGCGGGCCGGGAGGGCCGCCGCCAGCAGAAAGGACGCGGATAGGGTCAGACGCCGCATGAGAATATCTATGAAACGGATTGGCCGTTGGAGGCGTTCTAACCGACGAAACGGAGCAGGGCGTCGAGCAGCCCGCCGGCGGCGGCGATGTGGGAGCCCGGCCGGGTCGGAAACGGCGCGCTCGGCAGTTCGCCGCGCAGACGGCGCTCGGTCTCCCGGATCTCCTGCAGCGTGCGCTCGCGGGCCTGATCGAGGCCTCCCCCGCGAATAAAGGCCACGATTCGGCGCAGTTCATCCGGATCGAACCAGACTCCGTGAGGCTTGCAGGCGTCGAGGATGACGCCCGAGCTGCCGGCGAAATTGAAGCGGTTCATGAACTCGCAGCAGACCGGACACGGGCGATAGCGGATTTGTTCGCGCGACGGGTCGCCGGTCGCCCCTTGCCGCGCCAACGGCGAACCCATGCCCAGATACGCCGCCTGCGCCTCGCGGTCCTCGCATAGGCGTTTGAACGAGTCCACGTCCGCCCAGACTCCGCCGCAATGACCGCAGCCGGTCAGGCACGCGCCCTCGCAGCTGCGCGAGGAAAAATCAGAGGTTTCGCAGGAGGGGCAGCGCATCGGCGTGACCCCCGGAGTCGGCGCGACCGCCGTCGATCCGCAGCGGGAACAGTCGCTGCGCTGCGCATAGGTCCAATCGAAGCACCAGGGACAGCGGATCGCGTGAAGCGGGGAGCCGCAGTGGCCGCAACGAGCGTCCTTCGGGGCCGTCGCCGCGCCGCAGGACGGACAGCGGAGAATTCCCGCTTCCTTCGTCATGACACCCAGAGCAGGTCCGTCTTGACGACGGACCATCTCCCCTTTTGAATTTTCAAAATGTACGAGTATCCGGTCGCCGCCATCGGGCCCGCCGACACCGTTATCGGGACCACGGCTTCGGTTTCGGATTTCCACCCAATCTTCCCGAGCCGAAACGCCATGTCCGGTACCATTCCCCCGCCGTTCGGGGAGGCGCACTCAGACGCCTTTTTAACCGCGGGATAATCGTCCCGCAAGCGGGCCAGCAGCGCCTCCCCCGCGTCGACGCCTTCGACCGACAGGCAAAACGACGGACCCAACGCCGCGTCCTCTTTGAACGCGTGGCGAAACGCCGCCTCGCGGATGTCCAATTCCTTGGAAGCGCCGCCTTTAAGCGCGGCGCAGCCGGTCGCCGCGGCAAAAACCAAACCCATCAAGATCCCCTTCATCGCCCCTCCCACTGCCCCATCTTAGCAACGGAACGGGCAGTTCGGGGCAAGTCTGTTCCATATCGTTTAGGGGATAGGAGATTTCCATGAAGCGACTGATTCTCGGACTTGCGTTGGCCTTCGCGGCCTCCCCCTCGGCGGGATTCTTCGGCCGATCCGCGCCCGTCGATTGGGAGACCGTCAAGGCGTTGTACGCCGAGCAAAAGTACACGGAAGCTCTCCCCGCGCTGAAATCGTTGGCCCCTTCAAATCCGGACGCAAAGCGCATGCTCGCCTTCATGCTCGCGCGCGGCTTGGGAGGCGAGCACGATCCGGACAAGGGCGCGGCCCTGTATCGGGAACTCGCCGATGCCGGAGATCCGGAAGCGATGTGGGAACTCGCGTCGTTTTACACCGAGTTCGGCTACCTCAAGAACGACCCGGAAAAGCGCTTGTCTCTCATCACCGGCGCGGCCGAGAAGGGCCTGGTCAAAGCGCAGCTGGAATTGGCCGAGATGTACGCCTACGGCTCGGGCGAGAAGGACGGGCCGGCGCGGGACGCCGAAAAGGGACTTTCGTGGTACCGGAGGGCCGCCGAGTCCGGGGACGCGGGGGCGATGGGGCGGCTGACCGACTTCTACTTCAACCACGGAAAACCGCTGGACGCGAAGCTCGCCGCCTACTGGGCCGCGCGCTATGCCGAGGCGGCGCGCAGCGAGAACGACATTCGCGTCTCCGCAAGAGCGCTCGGGTTCTTCTACCGAAGCGGAACCGGCGTGCGAGCCGACGACCGCGAAGCCTTCAAGTGGAGCCGAATCGCTGCGGCCCACGGGGACGCGGGCTACGCCGCGAAAAGCCTCGAGGAACTCCGGCGGAAACTCTCGTTCGCGCAGATCGAGGCGGCGGAGAAGGCCGCGAAAGACTGGAAGCCGGGGCAGAAAGTCGTTTTGCTCGATCCCCCCCCGCCGAAACGGGCTGTCTCTCCCCCGCCCCCCGCTCCGACGCGCTCCGCGCTCGCCGCCCCGCTTGCACCGAAATTTTCCCGCCCCGAGAATTCGAACGCCTACGCACTGGTCGTCGGCATCGAAGAGTACAAGAACGCGCCGGAGGCGGCGTTCGCCTCGCGCGACGCCGAGGCGATGTGCGCGTACCTTCGGGCGATGGGGTTTCCGGAACGCAACATCGTCCGGCTTGCCGGCGCCGACGCCTCGTTGTCGGGCCTGTTGAGCTACCTGGAGGAATGGCTGCCGAACAACATCGGGCCGGAGTCCCGCCTGTTCGTCTATTTCTCCGGACACGGCGCGCCCGACGCGAAAACCGGCGAGCCGTATCTGGTGCCCTGGGACGGCAAGCTCGCGTACCTGAAGACTACGGCGCTCCCATTGTCGCGCTTCTATAAGGACTTGAACGCTTTGGGCGCAAAAAGCGTCGTCGTCGCGCTCGACGCGTGTTTCTCGGGCTCGGGAGCGCGCTCAGCGCTGCAGCCCGGGACGCGGCCGCTGGTCGTCGCTCGCGTCGAACTGGCGGCGCCGAAGGCGGAACTCGCGGTTTTGGCTTCGTCGTCGTCCGGAGAGGTTTCACTGACGAATCAGGAAGCCGGACACGGCTTATTCACCTTCCACCTGCTCATGGCCCTCGACGCCGCATTCGCCGCGGGCGGGGAAACCGACGCTGGCGGGGTGTTCGACCGGCTCGCGCCCGGAGTTTCGGACGCGGCGCGACGCGGCAACGGCGAGCAGACGCCGCGCTTTTGGGGGACGCGGGAACTGCCGCTGCGCTGAAAGAAGGGGCTACGCCCCCTTCAGCCTCGCCTGCAGAGCCTGGCTGCGCTGGTAGTAGTCCTTGTTTTTCAGCAAAGACGCGGCCGAGGGGTCGGCGAGCACCGCCGTCTTTTCATGCAGCTGCAGCGCCGACGCCGGACAGTTCGCCGAGAGCGGGCCCTCCGCCATCTCGCGCACGGCGTCGGCCTTGGAGGCGCCGGTCGCGATGAGCAGGATGCGCCTCGCCTCCAAAATCGTCGCGATGCCCATCGTCAGCGCCATCGTCGGGGGTTCGGCCCCGTCAAAATCCTTGATGTTCGCGGCCAAGGTGGCGGAGGAAAGCGTTTTCACGCGGGTGCGGGACTTGAGACTCGACCCCGGCTCGTTGAAGCCGATGTGGCCGTTGAGGCCGATGCCGAGAATCTGGAGATCGATGCCGCCCGCTGTGCGGATGCGGTCTTCGTATTCGCGCGACGCCGCCTCCAAATCCTTCGCCCGTCCCGCGGGGAGGAAGGCATGGGAGATGCGCAGATCGGTTTTGTCGATCAGGTTTCGCTTCATGTACGCGGCGTAGGAGCCCGGATGCCCCTCGGGCAGGCCGATGTATTCGTCCAGGTTGAAGGTGCTGGCCTTTGCGAGGGAGAGCGTTCCCGCTGCGCAGCGGCGCGCAAGTTCGCCGTACATAAGAAGCGGGGTCGAACCCGTCGGCAGACCCAACACGGCGTCGGGTTTCTCCCGCAGCAAGGCTTCGACCGCGTCCACCGCGCGGCAGGCCGCGTCGGAGGCGTCTTGGCAAAGCACCACTTCCATCAGTCCCCCTCCCACGGCGCCAGGGCGCCGAGCGCCTCTGCCCGAAAGCGCTCGATGCGCTCCGCGCAGTAGGCCGCGACCGACAAGGACGGATCCTTCAGCAAAGGCCCGAGATCCACGGCGCAGGACAGCGCTTCCGCCGCGTCCACATGATGCGAGTCGCTGAAAGTGGCGTGCGCGCGGCGACGGCCGAGCGTCGCCTCGGTGTAGTTCTTTCCGCCTTGAATCTGAGAGCCGAACACGTCGAGGATTTCGCGCGCCAGCTTCGGGTGTGCGGAAGCGTCGAGCTGCACCTTGTCGGAAGCGCTCAGCCAGTCGAGGTCGCGCCAGACTTCGCAGCCGAGCACCGTCGCGGGGCGGATTGCTTCGGGCAGCGCGCGCACCGCGCGCAGGGCGTGGGCGAACACGGCCAGATGCGTCGCGTGCCGGTCGAAGGGACTGTGCAGGTACAGCGACTGCGGCCGCGTCGAGTCGATGAGTTCGGCCAACCGGGCGACCAGAGAAGCGTTCCACGCGGTTTTGATCGCCGCGGACGGCAAACCGAGCTGCAGCGAGAAGGAGTAGCGGCCGATCTGGGCGGCGCGTTCCTGCTCGGCGCGGCGGGCGGCCTTCATGTCCTCGGGAGCCGGCTTGCCCTCGTGCGGAGAGCCCGCGCCGTCGCAGATCACGACGCCGCCGAACCAAGCGTCGCTCCTCTCGTAGCAGGCCGCCACGCCGGGATAGGCCATCACTTCGAGATCGTCGGGATGCGCGCCGATCGCGAGATGCGTGGTTCTCGCCAGCGCGTCGGTCGGAGAAACGCCGTCGGGTACGAAAATCCGCGTGGGATTCATGATCGCTTCAGCGCCTCGAGAAACACCGTCCAACCCTCTTCGTCGTTCTCCCCCCGTGCCCAGCGCCGGATCGCGTCCAAGGAAACCGCTTGCGAGGAGGCCACCGCGACGGCCTGATCCAGACACTGCCTGTCCCTATTATGGAAAAACCAGGCCAGGCGGTCCATCACGCACTGCGCCGGCGAGAGGAGACGAATGAGGGTTGCCCCGACTCGCAGGCGTCCCGCCGGACGGACGCCGACGTGTTCCCCTAGCGCGAGAGGACCGGTCGGAAATTCAACGGTAAACGGAATTCCCTCCCGGACGAAGGAACGGCCTTCCCGGCGAAATCCGATCGAAGCCATCGCCCGCTCGACCCGCTCGCGCCCGGCCGCGCAGACGAAATCGAGGTCTTTTGATTCGTACGCGTTGTTGGTATAAAGGGAAACCACGGCCCCTCCCGTTAGAACCGCCTCGACGCCCTCCTCCGCGAGAGCCCGGACGACGACGGCAGCGAGGGCCCGGACGGAGCGAGGCGCGGCCTTCATAGAACCTTGCCGGGACGGCGGGGACGGGTCCGCCGGCGGTAGCGCAGTGCGATTTCCTCGCGCGGGAGCGATGCCAAGGCCCGTTCCAAAAGAACGGCGAGTTCCTTGCGAAAGGGCCAACGCGGGTTAAGGCGGTAGCGCCGCGTTCTCCCCTCGAGGACGGAAACCAGAACATCGCCCTGCTCCAATCGCGAGAGCTGCTTCTGAACCTGGCTCTGCGCGGCGCCGAAAGTGCGGGCGATTTGCGTGGCGTAGCCCTCCCCGTAGTTTTGGAGATACAGCAGCACCCGCTCAGCCGTCTTGTTCCCGAAAAGAGTGGAGAGCACGCCTCACTATAACCTATAAAGTAGTTAATGTCAACTACTTTATAGGTTTATTAGCCAATCTATTCCCGTTCCTTAATCGAGTTCATCGCGTTGTAGACGATCTTAAACGCGGCCTCGATCTGAGCCTTCTTAATGATCAGCGGCGGGGCGAAGCGCACCGTGTACTGATGCGTGTCCTTCGCGAGCAGACCGCCCTTGAGCAGCAGGCGGCAGAAATCCTTCGCGATCGGCTTTCTGAACTCGAGCCCGATCAACAGGCCCCGTCCGCGCACTTCGCGGATCAGCGGATGATCGAGCGAGGAAAGCCGTTCCAGAAACAAGGTGCCCATTTCCAACGCGTTCTTGGCCAGTTTTTCCTTGACGATTACGTCGAGCGACGCGGACCCGATGGCGGACGCGAGCGGATTTCCGCCGAAGGTGCTGCCGTGCGTTCCCGGCGTGAACAAGCCGAGCACTTCGCGGCCGGCGAGCACCGCTGAGATCGGATAGAGACCGCCCGAGAGGGCCTTGCCGAGCACGAACATGTCCGGCCGCACGCCGGAGTTGTCGACGCAGAACATCGCGCCCGTGCGCCCGAGCCCCGTCTGAATCTCGTCCGCGCAAAACAGCACGTTCTGCTCGGTGCAGATGCGGCGGACTTCCTTCAAATAAATCGGCGACGGGATCCGCACGCCCGCCTCTCCCTGGATGGGTTCGACCAGGAATCCGCAGGTGTTCTTGTTGACCGCCCGCTCAAGAGCGGAGGCGTCGTCGTAGGGGATCGTCTTGAAGCCCGGCGTCGCCGGACCGAACCCGATGCGGGAATCGGGATCGGACGAGAAGCCCACGATCGTCGTCGTGCGGCCATGAAAGTTGTCGGCCACGACGATGATCTCCGCCATGTCCTCGGGGATTCCCTTGGCCTTGTAGCCCCAGAGGCGCATCGCCTTGATCGCCGTCTCGACGCCTTCGGCGCCCGAGTTCATCGGAAGGGCCATCTCCATGCCGGCGAGACCGCAGAGCTTCTCCAAGAAAGGCCCCATCTGTTCGTTGTGGAAAGCGCGGGAGGTCAACGAGACCTTGCCGAGTTGGCGCTTCGCGGCGGCGACGATCTTCGGATGCAGATGTCCCTGGTTCAGCGCGGAGTAGGCGCTGAGCATATCGAAGTACCGGCGTCCGTACACGTCGTAGGCGAAAATTCCTTTGGCCCGTGAAATGACGATCGGCAGAGGTGAATAGTTGTGAGCGGTAATCCGCTCGTCCAGTGAGATAAAGCGATTCGTCTTGGCGTCCATATCCTCATTCTAGCCGATTGCGAGGCGGCGCGGAACCCCAAAGCCTCTTTTGCTGGGCGCTCGCTCAGCGGCAAGTGCTAAGATGTCGCCCATGGGAACGATCGTCGCGAAATTCGGCGGTACCTCTCTGGCCGACGGGCAGCAGTTCGCCAAGGTGGTGCGCATCATCAAAGAGGACCCGGACCGGCGCTTTATCGTCCCCTCGGCCCCCGGCCGCTCCAAGGTCCACGACCACAAGGTGACCGACCTGCTCTACCTCTGCCACAGCCACGTCGCCCAGTCCCTCCCTTTCGACGACGTTTTCGGTCACGTGGCGGAACGCTACAAACTGATCATCTCCGAACTCGGCGTCAAACTCGACCTGGGCCCGAAACTTCGGGAAATCCGGACCCGGATCAAGGGGGGGGCCTCCTCCGACTACGCGGCCAGCCGCGGCGAATACCTCAGCGGGACGGTCCTTGCTGCGCTGCTGGACGTTCCGTTCGTGGACCCCGCCGAAGTCATCCGCTTCGGCGAGGACGGCCGTCTCGACGCCGACGCGACGCAGCGCCTGATGGAAAAACGGCTCGGGCCTCTCGACGGAGCGGTGGTCCCCGGCTTCTACGGCTCCAAACCGGACGGCGAGATCTGCGTTTTCTCGCGCGGCGGTTCCGACGTCACCGGCGCGCTCGTCGCCCGCGGCGTCGACGCCGACGTCTACGAAAACTGGACCGATGTCTCGGGCTTGCGCATGGCCGATCCGCGCATCGTCCCGAACCCGGAACGCATCGACACGCTCACCTACCGGGAACTGCGCGAGTTGTCCTACATGGGCGCGTCGGTGCTCCACGACGAAGCGGTGTTTCCGGTGCGCTTGGCCGGCATCCCCGTGCACATCCGCAACACGAACAATTCGAAGGACGAGGGCACTAAAATAGTGCACGAGGCCGCCCCCTCCGACCGCAACGGGGGCCTCAGCGGCATCGCGGGCAAGCGGGATTTCACCGTCATCGCGCTCGAAAAGGCTCTCATGAACCAAGAGCTCGGCTTCGGACGCCGCGTGCTGGACGTCATCGCCGATCACGGCATCAGCTACGAGCACACTCCGACCGGGATCGATTCCCTGAGCGTCGTCATCGACAGCCGCCAACTCGACGGCAAGCTCAACGCGGTCGTCTCCGACCTGAAAGCACAGTGCCGCCCGGACGTCCTCGAGGTGTATCCGAATATGGCGCTTATCGCCGTCGTCGGCCGCGCCATGGCGCACCGTCCCGGCGTCGCCGCGCGCGTTTTTGCGTCACTGGCCGACGAGCGGATCAACGTCCGGATGATCGACCAGGGCTCGAGCGAAATCAACATCATCCTCGGCGTAGAAACCCGCGATTTCGAGCGCTCCGTCCGCGCCATCTACCGCGCCTTCCTCGGGAAATAGCGGTTAAACGACCGCGTCGAAAGGGCCGGCCTTGGGCTGGAGCAAAGACTCCAGGGCGGCGGAGAACTTCATCGGCGACTGGCAGCGCTTCTGGGGATCGGGCTCCAAACCCCATTCGAGAATCGGGTCCAGGCCGGTAGGAAGGCTGGGGTTGCGCTGGGTCGCGGCGGTAAAGCGGCGGCGGATCTTGTTGAGCGACATCCCGCCGGCGGTTCCGGCGAACGGCATCTCCCCGGTGACCATCTCGTAGAAGCAGACGGCCAAGGAATAGACGTCGGAGGACTCGGAGACGAGGCCCTGTTCCTGTTCAGGGGACATGTACTGCGGTGTTCCGGAGACGGTCTGGGAGACGATGCTCGACATCGATTCCTTCGCTTGGCGGGCGACGCCGAAGTCCATGACCTTCACCATCCCTTCGCTGGAGATCATGATGTTCGAGGGCTTAAGGTCCCGGTGGATGACGCCCTTCTTATGGGCGTAATTGAGCGCCGCTGCCGCGCCCTGAACAACCCGCACGGCCTGGTCGAAGGGGATGCACTTGTAGCCGTTGATATAGTCGCTGACGGTATGGCCGTCGACGAATTCGAACACAAGATAGATGTCGTCGCCGTCGCCGACAACGGAGTGGATCTCGACCACGTTCGGGTGGCGAAGCCGCGCGACGGTGCGGGCCTCGCGCAGGAAGCGCTCACGCTCTCGCCGGTCAAAGGAAATTTCCGAGCGCATTTTCTTAATCGCGACCCGACGCTCCAGATGAATATCCTCGGCCTCGTAGACGATGCCCATCCCCCCCTGTGCGATCTTGCGCTGAATGCGGTAGGTTCCGGCGATCAAGCCGGCGTCGTCGAGATCGCCGGCCAAGGAAGCCGCGCCCCCGGTGGTCCTGCGGGTGCCAGAAAGAACGTGCAGCAGGCCGAGTGCGACGAGGATGCCGCCGCCCAAAGAGAACATCAGAATCCGGATCGTGCGGGATTTGGAATCCATCGGCGTCGTCGGCGCCGGGGATCGCGCCGGAGCTTGCGAAGCGAAACTATCCTGCGCGGCGAACAAGGGGGTGAGTTCCGTTTCCTCCGGCAGTGCGAGCAATTCCTGATAGAACGCGACGAAGCGATGATCGAGTTTGGCGGCCCGATCGAGAGTCGTCAGTGCTTCGCGGGGGCGGCCGACGCCCGACAAGGCCCACGCCTGCTGGAAAAGGGTGCGGGCCCGGGCCTTGGGATCGGCCGTTCCCTTCTGAAGCGCGAGCGACGCCGCGTCGAGGGCTTCTTCGTGCCGTCCTAGACGGTTCAGAATCCGAGAGTGAAGGGTCAGCAGCACCGCGTCGCTGTCCTCTCCCGCCAATTCGATCGCGCGGGTCGTATCGGCAAGCGCATCGTTGAAATTGCCCCGGCGCAGTTCGGCTTGCGCACGGCGAAACAGCGCCTCCCAGTTGCGGCGGTACTTTTGCAGCGCGCGCGTGGCCAACGCGACGGCCTTGCCCATGTCGCCCTTTTGAATCTCCAGCTTCGATTGTTCCGCCAATCGACGGGACGCGAGGAACTGAGCGCGCAGGGCGGCGTTCGCTCCCATCATCGGATCCGCGGCGGCGTCCATCAGCGTCGCAGCGTCCCCGGAGGCGGGAGCGCGCGCGAGGCGATCGAGACCGGTCAAACCCATGCCGGCGGCGACGTCGGGAATCTCCTCGATCTCCTGAGGAGCGTCGTCGAGGCCCGGGACGCGCGATTCGGAGAGCTTCATGATCGAAAAGGCGATGCTGTCCCGCGGGTTCAAAGCGACGGCGGCCTCCGCGGCGCGGTAGGCGCCGCGATAATCGGCCTCTTGGTATTTGGCCTGCGCGAGCGTCCGGTGCGGCGCGGGAGAAAACGGATCGAGTTCGATCGAGCGCTGCGCGGTTTCGACGGCCTTCGCCAGTTCCCCGGAGTCCAGGTAGTCCTGCGCGAGGTCGGCGTGCACCTGGGGATTGGTCGGCGCCAAGCGGGCGAGTTCCTGCGCCAGTTTGCGGCCGTCTTCCCCGACCGCCGCAAGGAGGCGAATGGTCGAAAAGAGTTCGGTATAGGTGGTGTTGCCGTTTTCGACCCGCTCGCGCTCGGCCAAATCGTGGTAATCACGCACGAGAGAGTCGAAACGGTTCTGGAAGCGGGCCTTGCGGGTTTCGTCGGTTTTGGGGTCCTCCTTCATCCGGTAGGACCAGCTGATGCCTAGGAAACGGCCCATCGCGTCGATGCGCGCCTTTTGGGGCAAGCGCGCGAGATACTTGCGGATGTCTTCGACGTACTGCTTCCCGCCGTAGCGGTCCGTGTACATCGCGTTTTTCGTCTCAAGCCGGTAGATGTTCTCCCAGAAGCGGCTCTCCACTTCCTTCGGGGGCCAGTTGCGGGGTCCCCCTCGGCCGGAACGGCCGTTCGGAGCGTCCCGCAAATCAGAGGCATAAAAAGCATCGACATCCCCGGACGGATTCGCCGCGAAGAGAGGGGAATGCGCGATCACAAGAATGGCCCCGAGGGGCAGAAGTCGCCTCATAAATTTAGGGTAGACGCCCGTTTCCTCTCTGTAATGGGTCGAAAGGCCCATAATACTGCGGATTAAGCCCTATTTGAATCCGGGCCCCTGCCCCGACGCAGCGGCAGGAAACGCTGGAATAGCAGTACCGCTCCCGAAAGCCCCGCCAATGCGGCAAGCACAGCGGCGGTGCGGATCAGTCGGTGATTGAAGTCGTCGCGGTTCGCGTAGTCCATCGTGTGGAGCATCCAGAAAAAATCGAAAATGCGCCACGGTCGATTGCGCCGCATCACGACCGCCCCGCTTTCCGGCGAAATGAAAAATGAAGTGTGCTTGGAGTCGTCGAAGTCCACCCGGTAAACCGGCAGCGGTCCCCCCCGATATTCCAGGGGCGCTGCCTCGAGCCATCGGACCGAACGCACGCCCGCCGAGCCTTTATAATGCGCCTTGGCGATCCCCTCCGCCTGCGCCGCCTGAATCGGACCGACGACCGTTCCGGTTTCGGCGTCGACGAAGCCGAGCGGAGTCCGCGCGTTCCCCTGATAGACGGCAAACACCGGGCGTCCCATACGCGTGGTCAAGACGACCTTGGAAACACCGCCAATCCCGCCCGAAGCGGCCGTCAACGCCGCGGCCGCGCGTCGAGCCCGCGCTCCCAACAGTCCTGGATCGACGGCGGCAGCGATCGGGCGTTCGAACTCGTAATCACCGTGAACGTTGTCGATGTCATTGAAAACGAACACCGCTCCGCTGACGATCCAACACAAAAGCTGGACCCCGACGATCAAGGTGATCCACCGATGAGCCTTGGTCCATTTCGGATGACGCCATAGCGGTCGACGCTGCATCCTCGTTCGCTTCTCGACTCCTACGTCAACCGTCATAATTCAAATCCAACTCCAGCGCGACAGCCGGTCCACCGCTACTCATCCCACTCTCCTTCGACGACGCCCATGCCGTAATCATAAACAATCCGCCCGCCCAGATGCCCGGTTCTCGCGAGCGCGCCGCAGGCGGCCAGCCACAGCAGCAAGGACCCCTTGCCGCGGATCTCCACCTGTTCCGCCGCGAGTTGCTTGACCTGCTTGTACGCTTTCGCCGCCCCATGATCCTCGATCAGCATGAAGACCTTGCCTTCTTCGGTCAGGAGCCCTATCGGAAGTCCTTTGTCGAGAACGCACGACTTCGCGCAGGAGGCGTGTTTTTTCCCTTTCGCTTCGTGGGACATATCGTCATCCTCTTCATTCGATTACGCCTCCATTTCCAGTGTTTCGGCTTCGACCCGCGCGAGCAGTTCCTCGTCGGAGGTTTTCCCCTCGCGCATCTCGAATCGCCACTTCCAAACCGTGTAGATCGCCGGGTACACCAGCAACTCCATAATGAAGGAGGTCAATATCCCCCCCACCATCGGCGCGGCGATGCGCTTCATCACGTCCGCGCCGCTCTCGTAGGTCGCCGCCCACATGATCGGCAGCAGGCCGATGAAGGTGGTGCCGACCGTCATCATTTTGGGCCGGATGCGCTTGACCGCGCCGTGCATCACCGCCTCCTCCAACTGCGCCAAAGCGCGCATCTTCTTTTCCCGGACCGCATTGGCGTAGGCGATGTCGAGATAGAGCAGCATCACGACGCCGGTCTCGGCGTCGACGCCCGCCAGTGCGATCAGCCCCACCCAGACGGCCACCGACATGTTGTAGTCCAAGAGCCAAAGCAGCCACACCGCGCCGACCACCGAGAACGGCACGGCCAAGAGCACGATCCCGGTTTTCACCCACGACCCCGTGTTGATGAACAGGAGCACGACGATGACCAGCAAGGTCACCGGCAGAACCAGCATCATCTTGCGCTTCGCGCGCTCCATGAATTCAAACTGGCCGCTCCACTCCAAGTAGTATCCGGCGGGAATCTTCAAATTCGCGGCCAGATGCGCCTTAGCCTCTTCGACATAAGATCCGATGTCGCGGTCGGTCTGCAGATCCACGTACACCCAGCCGGTCAGCATCCCGTTTTCGTCCTTGATCGCCGGGGCCCCGGTCTTGATCCACAGATCGGCGACCTGCATGATCGGTATCTGCGCGCCGGTCGGCGTCGGTACCAGCACGCGCTTGAGCCGGTCCAAATCGTCTCTCAGGTCTCGCCCATAGCGAACGTTCACGGGGTAGCGCTCCCGTCCCTCGACGGTGGTCGTCACGTTCTTGCCGCCGATCGCCGACTCGATGACGTCCTCGACCGCGCCGACGGTCAGGCCGTAGCGCGCCGCCTCCTCGCGGCGCACCTCGAAGTCGAGAAAGTAGCCGCCGGTCACCCGTTCGGCGAAGGCGCTGCGCGTTCCGGCAACCGCGGGGATCAGGCCCTCGATCTCGGTGCCGATGCGCTCGATCTCGCCCAGGTCGGGGCCGAATACCTTGATGCCGATCGGCGTGCGGATGCCGGTGGTCAGCATATCGATGCGGGTCTTGATCGGCATCGTCCAAGCGTTGGTCGTGCCGGGAAGCCGCATCTCGGCGTCGAGCGCGTCGATCAGTTCCTCCCACGAACGCCTCCCCTTGGCCTTCCATTTGAAGCCGAGAAACGACTTCTCTTTTTCGATTTCGGGCCACTCATCGTGGGGCTTGAGCTTGACGAGGGTCTCGACCATCGAGAGCGGCGCCGGGTCGGTGGCGCTCCGCGCGCGGCCGATCTTGCCGAAGACGCGCTCCACCTCCCCGAAGCGGCGGATCAGCTTGTCCTGGATTTGCAGCCAACCCTTCGCGGTCTCAATCGAGATGCCGGGCAGCGTCGTGGGCATGTAAAGAATGTCGCCCTCGTTGAGCTTCGGCATGAATTCCGAGCCCAACTGCATGTAGACCGGAACCGCACTGAGCACGATCGCCGCGGCCGCCGCGATCACGGTCTTGCGCCGGTCGAGGATCCAGCGCAGCACAGGTTCATAGACGGCGAACAGCCACCGGCTGATGGGGTGCTTCTCCTCCGCATGGATCTCGCCGGCCCAGAGGAAATTCGCCGCGCGTCCGAAGGGTCCTCGCCAATTTAATTTCCGCGCCGGTTTGAGCAGAATCTGCATCAGGACGGGGACTAAGGTCACGGCAAGCGCGGCCGCGAAGAACATCGAGAAATTCTTCGTGAACGCCAGCGGCTTGAACAGCCTGCCTTCCTGGGCTTCCAGCGTGAAGATCGGCATAAAGGAAACGGCGATCACGATCAGCGAGAAGAAGATCGGGCGTCCGACTTCCTGCGTCGCCCGGAGCAGCACCGCTGAGACGTCCTCCTTGCGGCCGCCTTCCTCCCATTCCTCGAGTCGTTTATGCGCGTTCTCCACCATCACCACCGAGGCGTCGACCATCGCACCGACCGCGATCGCGATGCCGCCCAACGACATGATGTTGGAACTGACGCCCAGGTAGTACATCGGAATGAAGGAAAGGAGCACCGCCACCGGCAAGGTCAAAATCGGCAGCAGCGCCGAACGGAAATGCCACAAAAACACAAATATCACGACCGCGACGACGAGCATCTCCTCGCCGAGCTTGTGCGTGAGCGTCGAGATCGAGCGTTTGATCAGATCCGAACGATCGTAGACGACGACCACCTCAACGCCCGGCGGCAGCGCCGACTTTACGGCCGTGAGTTTCTTTTTGACGCGGTCGATGACGCTCAGCGCGTTCTCCCCGAAACGCATCACCACGACGCCGCCGACGACCTCGCCTTCGCCGTCGAGTTCCGCCGCGCCGCGCCGCATCTCCGGACCGAAGCGGACGCGCGCGACGTTCTTGACCAGCACGGGAACGCCGCCCTCTCCCAAGCCTACCGGAATCTCTTCGATGTCGGAGAGCGACTTGATATAGCCGCGGCCGCGCACGATGTACTCGCGCTCGGCCATCTCGAGCACGCGCCCGCCGACATCGTTGTTGGAGCGGCGAATCGCCTCGTTGACCTTCGAAAGCGGTATGCCGTAGGCCAAGAGCGCGTCGGGATCCACCTCGACCTGGTACTGCTTCACGAACCCTCCGACCGAGGCCACCTCGGCGACGCCCGGCACCGACTCCAAGTAGTAGCGCAGATACCAGTCCTGAAACGAGCGCAGATCGGCGAGGTCGTTTTGCCCGGTTTTGTCGACCAGCGCGTACTCGAACACCCATCCGACCCCGGTGGCGTCGGGACCCAGCGTCGGATTCACCCCGTCAGGCAGCTTACCGCGTATTTTCGAGAGGTATTCCAGGATGCGCGAACGCGCCCAATAGATGTCGGTGCCGTCCTCGAAGATCACGTACACGAAAGACAATCCGAAAAAGGAGTAGCCGCGCGCGGTTTTCACCTTCGGGGCGGCGACCATCGAGGTGACGATCGGATAGGTGACCTGATCCTCGACGAGATCGGGAGATCGCCCCTGCCACTCGGTGAACACGATCACCTGCACGTCGGAGAGGTCGGGAATCGCGTCGAGCGGGATGCTGCGAAGCGCGAACACCCCCCAAAGAATCCCGAAGCCGGTTCCGAGGAAGACGAAGAACCGATTTTTCACGCACCATGCGATTAATCGGGGAATCATAGCGGGCCTCAGCGTCCCCCGTGTCCGGCATGCGGATCGGGCGCCGCCCCGCCCGAGCCTTTCGAGCTCATCCCCATGACCACGGCCTTCAGGCGTGACTCGGAGTCGATCAGGAAGTTCCCGCTGGTGACGACCGCGTCATCCTCCTTGAGCCCTTCCAGAACTTCGACTCGGTTCTCGGCGCGAACGCCGAGACGAACCTCGCGCGGCTCCAGATAGCCCCCTCCCGTGTCCACGAAGACGACCTGACGGACGCCGGTGTCGATGACGGCCGTATCCGGGATCGAGACGCGCATGCCGAGATCGGCGTGGATGCGCGCGTTTAAGTACGTGTCCGGACGCAGCAGCCCCTTCGGATCCGAGAGGCGCACCCGCACGCGCACCGTGCGCGTTTTCGGGTTCACCGTCGAATCGATCGAACCGATCTCGCCCGAGAAGGTTTCCCCGGGCAGCGCCTTCGAGGCGGCTTCAACCTCCTGACCGACGCGGACCAACTCAAGGTCGTTTTCGTAGAGATCCGCGTACATCCAGGGTTTGGAACCCCTGCCTTGGGCGAGCAAGAGCCCTCGATCCGAACTGCCTTTTTTCGCGAGCGCGTCGATCTGGCCCTCGGAAAGCCCGAGGATGCGCAGGCGCAGGCGGCTGGAATCCAACAGTGCCTTCGAGCGCTGAACGACCTCGACGCTCGAGGAACCCTGGATGCCCTTATAGCTCGATATCGCGGTCAAGAACTCCTCCTGCGTGCGATAGAGTTCCGGGTCCTGCGCGATCCTCCCGACGGTGCGGATCACACGCACCATGGGTCCCATCTGAGTCTTGCCGAGCTTAAGCCCGATCAACTGCCGGCGTCGCGGATCCACCTTCACCGTTGCCAAGCCGTCGGGGGCGGCGTCCGCCTCGCCGTGGTCGGCGCCCGCCTCTTCGATCGGGACAAGGGTCATCCCGCAGATCGCGCATTCCCCCGGACCGTCCTTGATGTAGGTCGGGTGCATCGGGCAGTGATACTTCGAAACCTTCGCTTCCGGACCCATGGCCCCGTGCTCGTGCTTGGAGCAGGCGGCGAACGCGATCGGCAGCAGCAGGGCGGCTCCCAAGAGAATCTTCTTCATAGCGGGCCTCCGACGACGCGCTCAAGCCGCGCGCTCGTCTTCCAAAACATCGATTTGTGCATCGCATGTCCCAACTCGGTCACAAGTTGGGCGCGTTCGGCGTCGAGCAAGTCCACGAAGGACGCGGTGTCCGCCTCGTAGCCGCTGAGCGTCGCCTGCACGGCGGAGCGAACCTGGGGCAGAACGGTGTTCTCGTCGACCTGCGCCAGTTCGAGAAAGGTCTCGGCGTCCGTGATGAGGGTTTCCAGGTCGGCGCGCGTGTCGTACTCCAGCCCTGCGGCGTCGAAGGCCGCCGCACGGCGCGCGTCCTTGCCTCTCGCAACGCCGGCGCGGTTGCGCCCGAACCAGAGCGGCAGAGACAGCCCGACCGTCACGCCCTGGGCGTCCTTTCCGTCAAACATGGCGTTCGTCGTGCCGGCGCCGATCGCCGTGCGCTCGTAGCCGACCGTAAAATCCGGAAACCAGCGCCGCAGCGTCAAGCGCCGTTCGGCCTCGGAGGAATTTTCCAGAGCGCGCAGGGCCAACAGCTCTGGTCGTTGCGAGAGAGCGCGCGCGCCCAAGGCGGCCTTCTCCCATGCGATCGCCGGCATCGGGAGACCGGCGGGCTCCCCGAACAGCCCCGCGGGTTCCCGCCCCAACAATGCGGCTAGGCGGGCTCTCGCTGATTTAGCGCCCTGTTCGGCCTTGAATACCTCATTTTTCATCCGCGAAAGTTCGGCCTGAGAACGGAAGACAATCGCCTGCGCCCCGCGGCCGACCGAATACTTCTTCTCGGCGACGCGGGAGAAGTGCCGCAGCAGTTCCACCTGCTCGGCGTAGATCCGGCGAGCTTCGAAGAGAAAGGCCAGATCGTAGTAAGTCGACGCGAGCTGCGACCGGACTTCGAGTATTTTCGCCCGGTACGCGGCCTCGGCCGCCCCCGCGCGCCCCTGCGCCGCCTCTTCGCGAAGCCCCCGCTTCCCCCAAAAGGGAAGCGCCTGGGATATCGAGGCCTTCCCTTTTACCGGGCCGGCCCGGGTTTCAAGCGCTGCAGGCATCACCGAGACGCTTAACTTCGGATCCGGCAAGCCCCCCGCTTCCGTCGCAGCGCCCAGCGCCGCCTGCCAGCGTGCCCGGCGCGCGAGTACTGCGGGATTGTTCGCCTCGGCTTCCTTTAGGAGGACGTCGAGGTGCATCTTCTCGGCACGCAGCGGGGCAGCTGATACGATGGTCAGAATCACCAAAAGCATCCAAATTTTCATGTGCTAACTCTCTAACGACGATCGGAAGGCCCTCGAATAAGGGCGGCCGGAAACGGCCGGACGGCGAGGTAGGTTAGATGGCGGGCGGGGCGCGCGGAGAGCAGGGCGAAAGACCGGGCTGGGAAGCGCCCGGCGGAGCCCGGCTTTCCGCGAACACCGCCGCCTCGGAGAACGCCGGGAGGCGTGGGCTTGCGAAAGGAACCGTCATCACACCCGTATTCTGGGGCAGGGCAGGCGATGTGACCACGACGGCCGGTACAAACGCGCAACAACCATTATCTCCGCTACCCTCATCGGGCTCCGGGGCTTGAGACGGGCAACACGAATGTTCGGAGTTCGCCGCCATCGCCGGATCGGCGGAGCCCATCGTCATGCCCATACCGAAGCAGAAGAACGCCCCCCAGGTGAGCGACGCCGCAGTGAGCAGGCGGATTGCGCGTTGCTTGGCCATTGGTTTCATTATAACACCGGGCACAGTCCCGGGCAAGTCCTCGATTTTTATGCGGCAACGCAAATTCCATTGCGACGAGACCCAAAAAGGCTAGGTCCACTGCCATCAGATAAAGGTCCCTTCGGACCTCCCCTCCCGACGGCAGTTCGGGTACCATGAGAGCACATGGAAAGACATAAATTCTTAACGCCTGGCTCCGCTGCAATCGTGCTATAATGGACTCACCCACGATGGAACGACCCACACGCTCCACCGCGGTCTGGCTGCTTCTGCTCACACTTACGCTTGCCGCCGCTTCCGCCCAGACCTTCAAACCGCCCACGCAGGGTGCCGCCTCAAGCGGCCTGCGGACCCAGTTTCGCCCTGCCCCCGGAGCGGTCCCGCCCCGAATTTTGGTCCCTCGGACGCTGAAAAGCACCCTGCGCCGAGGCCCCTTGGTCGTCCCTCCACCGAAGGCGAGCCCGGCGTTTCACCGAACCTTCCGTCGCCTGATGCGCAATCTCGACAAGACGGATCGCTACGATGAGATCATCCTGCGCCACGCGAAACGCTATGGGCTGGATCCCCGTCTCTTGAAGTCGGTGATCGCCGCCGAATCCGAGTTCACCCGCGCCGCCCGCTCCCCCGCCGGGGCTCGGGGTCTAATGCAGTTAATGCCCCCTACCGCCGCGGGTTACGGGATCACCGCCCAGGAACTCTACGATCCCGAGCGCAATATTGAAGCGGGTGCGGCCTTTCTCGACCACCTATTCTCCCGGGTCTTCAAGCGGTACAGGTTGAAGGGTCTCCCGTACAAAGACTCCCCTGTCTGGGTCGTACAGCGGGTCATCGCGGCCTACCATGCCGGACCTCGATTCCTCTATCAAGACCGCTGGTTCCGCTCGACGCACGCCTACGTCCGCAAGGTCCTGCTTTTCTATCAATCAGGGGTCACGGATATCCGGCGAATCCCCACTCCCGAATTTGCCTCCGCCGTCGTCCCGACCCCCATCCAAGCCTCTTCCGGCTCGTTCCACTAATAAGAAAATAAGTATGGACCAGGTCCCTATAGGGTCTTTTTGTTAGGATAGGGGTATGGCATTGATCTTGAGACGGGGCAAGGTCCCCTCGACACCGCATACCGAATTTTACGGCAAGCCGGGACTGTTCTCCCTTGAGGAAATACACGGCTCCTACGGCTTTTCCGGCGCCTGGTCCCGAAAACTCCACGCCCGTTCCTACCCGACCGAAATGGCGCTGCCTCCGAAATCCGCCGGCTTCGTGATGGACCACAAACCCCTCGCCTCCAAGCCGCTGCAGCCGTTCTTGCTGCAAACCGCCGACATTCCGGCCGGCCAGGACGCCGTCCGGGGACGCCGGTCTTTGCTGCTCGGTTCCAGCACCGTGGTTTCCGTCGTCAAGCCCGTGCGTTCGATGCCGAAGGACCAGTACTTCAAGAACGGGGAAAAGCACGAGCTCTTCTACGTCCAGGAAGGGCGCGGGACCTTTTCAACCGAATTCGGCGATCTGAAATTCCGCCCGGGACACTATCTGGTCGTTCCCAAAGGGGTCACCTATCGCGTGGAACTCGACGGAGATTCCGCGTTCCTGCTCCTGATGGAGTCGAACTGGCCGATCTCCTGGCCCGATCGCTACCTGAATCCGGAGGGGCAGGCGATGATGACCGCCCCGATCGTCGAAACCGAGATCGAAACTCCGGTGTTTCGCGGCCCGATCGACAAGAAAGGCCGCTACCCTGTGGAGATTCAGCACGCCGGCGGCCTCGTCACCCGGATGACGCTGAGCCACCACCCGTTCGACTTGGTGGGTTGGGAGGGAGCGCTGTACCCGTTTGCGTTCGACATCAAGAACCACCACGGCATCCAGCGCGAGATCCACTCGGCCCCGCCGCAGCACCAAACCTTCGAAAGCGGCAAGGCCCCCGACTACGGTTTCGCGATCTGCTCGTTCGTGTCCCAAATCGAAGGCTGGCATCCGAAGGAGGTCCCCGCCCCGTACGCGCATTTCAACGTGGACTCCGACGAGATGATGTTCTTCTCCAATGCGAACTACGCCGCCCGGGAAGGCGTGATCCGCCCCGGTTCGATGACCTTTCACCCCTGCTCCGTCGTCCACAGCCCGCACGGGGATTCGGCGCGCCGCTCGACGAGCCAGCGCGGAAAGAAAAACGACCGGCGCGCCGTCATGCTCGACACCTTCTTCGAAAACCTGCAAATCACCGAGACCGCCTGGAAGTACCGGGACAAGGGCTACGCGATGAGCTGGTACAAGATGGCCCATGGAACTTGATCCCGCCGCGCTGGACCTGCGCGAACGCTACGCGCTGATGATCGGCGCCGTCCAGCCCCGGCCGATCGCCTGGGTCTCCACGATCGACGGGCAAGGACGGCGCAATCTCGCTCCCTTCAGTTTTTTCACCGGAATCACGGCCTCCCCGATGACGCTCTGCTTCTGCCCCGCGCGCAATCGCCGCGGAGAACCGAAGGACACGCTGGCGAACGTCCTCGAAACGAAGGAATTCGTCGTGAACGCGGCAACCGAGAGGACGGCGGAGAAGATGGTCGCGACCTCTTTCGAATACCCCCGAGGAACCGACGAGTTCGAGAAGGCCGGCCTGACGCCGGAGCCCTCGGCGCGCGTGAAGCCCGCCCGGGTCCGGGAATCGCCGATCGCGCTCGAGTGCCGCCTGCACAGCGTCGTGGAGATCAGCGACGGGCCCGGCGGGGGCTCCGTCGTGATCGGCACCGTGGTCGGCGGCCGGATCGACGACTCGATTTTGAAAGACGGCCGCATCCGGCACGACGCGCTGCGCGCGATCGGGCGACTGGAGGGCGACTGGTACACGAAGGTCGCGGAAACGTTCGAGATTCCGCGGCCGAAGGCATAAAACCTCGGAGGAAGACCATGGCCGGCAAACGACCGTTTCAAAATTTCCAAGTGGACCACATGACGCTCCTGCTCCAGAAGGAGTTCTACCCGGTGGCCTACTACCTGTTCCGCAGCATTTTCGGAGTGACGAAGGACACCATTCTGTACGAAAAGCGCCGCCCGGCCGACGACGCGCAGGGCGAGACCTCGATGACCTTCGCCGTCCAGGTCGGTTCCGGCACCGTCGGCGCAGAGGCGTTCAACAACACGATCATGGCGATCGTGCAGCCCTCGGAACCGGCGGGGCAGCGCTCACACGTGCGCGAGATGCTTGACCAGCACCACGCGGCTTCGCATTGGCAGCACATCGCCCTGCGGACTCCCGATTTGATGGCGTTTCACCGGCATGCGGTCGAGCGCGGGGTGAACTTCATCACCCCGATTCTCATCGATGAGAGCCAGGACCTGATCCAGACCTTCTCGGGCGAATGGTTCTTCCCCGGGTCTGCGCCTAGCGCGATGTTCTTCGAGTTCGTGCAGCGCAACCCGTCGCCGGATCACTTGAAGATGCTCGAGGAACACAACCGCGAGGCGTGGTTTCGCGACAAGACCTTCCTCGGTCTCTACAACGAGAAGGAACAGGAGTATCAGAGCGGGAAGGTGACCCCGTTCATCGACGAGGCGCTGTTTAAGCGCCTGCGCGCGCTCGCCGGGGACAAACAGGTTTTCGAGATTACCGAGGAAGAAGCAGCGGAAGCGGACCGTCTGATGCTGGAATACGGGGAATCGAAGAAGAAGCAAAAGACCGCGGCCTGAGCGCGAGCAGTTCCCCGCCGGTCGTGCGAAGGCGCTTTCGGAGCAGTTTATACTCCGGGAGCGCCTTTTCCACGACCGCCCAGAACCGCTTCGAGTGATTCATTTCGACCCGGTGAGCCAATTCGTGCACGATCACGTAATCGATCAACTCTCCGGGGGCGTTGAGCAGACGGACGTTGAAGCTCAAACGGCCCTTGGAAGAGCAGCTTCCCCACCGCGAGGTCATGTCCCGCACGCACACGCGCGCGTACTCGATCTCCATGAACTCCGCCCATTCGGCGACCCGCGCGGAAAACCAGGCCTGCGCCGCGCGGCGCTCTGCCGGAGCGAGGCAGCGGCGCGCGGAACGCCGGACGCGGCGGCGGCGCA
>PFUL01000008.1 GCA_002790095.1 Elusimicrobia bacterium CG_4_9_14_3_um_filter_62_55
AACCGAGCGAAGTGAGAAGGCGAACTAGCATACGATTTAACCTTAATTTGACCCCGTTACCTCACATTGTCAATACCTCGGTTGCGACTTCAATTTTAAGCTATTCTATGATGATGGATGCCTGCTGCGCCCCCCCCTCCCGCCCGTCCTCGGACCGTCAGGTGAAGGTTCTGAAAGCCGTTTTGGCCGTCAACGCGATCATGTTTTTCGTCGAGGCGGGGGCCGGAGTATTCTTCGATTCCACCGCTTTGCTGGCCGACTCTTTGGACATGCTGGGCGACGCCGCTGCGTACGGGTTTACCCTCTACGCGGCCAGCCGCAGTTCCCTCGTGAAAGCCCGGGTCAGCGTCTTCAAAGGGGTTTTGATGGCGTCTTTTGGAATCGGCGTGATCGGCCACATCGTGGGAACCGCGATTTTTCCGCAGATTCCCGCCGCCCCCGGAATGGCCTGGACGGCTCTTCTCGCACTGGGGACCAACAGTCTCTGCCTCTACCTGCTCTGGAAGCACCGCGACGACGATCTCAATATGCGCTCGGTGTGGCTTTGCTCCACCAACGACGTCACGGCCAACCTAGGAGTCCTCATTGCCGCCGGAGGGGTCGCCTATTTCCACGCCCCCTGGCCCGATCTGGCCGTCGCGGCCGTCATCGCCGGCATCGTCCTCGCGTCCGCAGGTTCCGTTCTGCGCGAATCATGGGCAGCCTTAAATGATAATTTGGTATCATTAGTGCCCGTGGACGCTTCCCCCCGCCCTCTCCTCGAAAAAGCCTCCGGCGTCACCGCCGGACTTTCCCTTCTCTGCGCGGTGCATTGCCTCATGCTGCCGCTGCTGGTCGTCATCGCGCCACTGCTCGGAATCGGCTTTCTGGTCAAGGGCTCCTTCGAGGGCGCGGTGATCTCCTCCGTCTTGATTCTCGCCGGCGGAACCCTGTTTATGGGGTTTCGCCAGCATCGGCGCCTGGAACCGGCGGCCCTGCTGGCCGCGGGGATCGTCGGCATCATCGTCAGCCATTTTTTGACCCCCGCCCGGTTCGAACCTTGGATCATGGGCGCCGCGGGACTTTGTCTCGCGACGGCGCAGCTCCTGAACCGTCGCCATTGCCGCGCCTGCGCCCACTGCGACGCGGACGCGAACGGCCAAGCCTGCCAAAGCTAAATCATCAACTCGGCGACGAGTTTAGCGTAGCGAGCGGGGTCCGGAACCGCGGATCCTTCCGTCAGCGCGCCTTGGCCGAAAAGCAGATACGCGTAATCGGCCAACTTCGGACTCTTCGGGTCCGCGTCGTGAATCGCGCGCAGGCGTTCGACGACGGGGTGCTTCGGGTTGAGTTCCAGAATGCGTCTGGAGGCGGGGACGCTCTGTTGATGCGCCTTCAGCATCTTCTCGAGACGCGCGCTCATCCCGTCCTCGCCGGCCACGAGACACACGGCGCTTTCGGTCAAGCGCTGCGAGAAACGCACCTCTTCGACCCATTGAGAAAGGCTGTCTTTGAGCGCTTCCAACAGAGGTTTGAATTCCCTTTCCTTTTCGGCCCGCTCCTCTGCCTTCTCCCCCCCTGCGTTTAGATCCAGGTCGCCGCGAAGCGCCGAGCGCAGCGGCTTGCCCTCGAAATCGACGATCCGGTCTACGACGACCTCGTCGACCGGGTCCGTGAAGAAGATCACCTCGAGGCCTTTGGCGCGCAGTGCCTCCAGGTGAGGCGAGGATTCCAGGGCGGTCCGGGATTCTCCGGTCAGATAGTAAATTTCCTTCTGTCCTTCCGGCATGCGGGACAGATACTCCTCGAAGGAGGTCCATTCGCCGGCTTTCGTATGCGTCGATTCGAACAGCATCAGATTCTTGATCCGGTTCGCGTTCTCGGACTCCGAATAGAGTCCCTCCTTCAAAATGCGGCCGAACTCAGCCCAGAACGACGCGTATTCGGCGGCGTCCTCTTTCTTCGATTCCTCGAGGTGGTCAAAGGTCTTCTTCACGATCCGTTCGCGAATCGCCGTGATCCGACGGTCGTGCTGCATCGTCTCGCGGGATATGTTCAACGAGACGTCCGGGCAGTCCACGACGCCGCGAAGGAAGCGCAAATAGTCCGGCGTCAGTTCCTTGCAGTTTTCCTGGATCAAAACGCGCTTCACATAGAGATGGACTCCGCCGCGCCGCTCCGGCTGAAGCAGATCCGTTGAGGCGTTTGCCGGGATGTACAGCAAAGCGTCATAGCCGAGCGACGCTCCCTCCGTCGAGAAGCGCAGCCACGCGTGCGGGTCGTTCCAGTCATGCGTCAAATGCTTGTAAAACTCTTTGTGCTCCTCGTCGGTGATATCCTTGGCCGCCTTGGTCCAGACGGCCTTGCGGGAATTGAGAGGCTCCGCCTCGCCCGCGAGCAGGATCGGGAACGTGATATAGTCCGAGTAGCGCTTGACGACGGCGCGCAGCACCGCGGGATCGGCGAAATCCGCTTCCGCGTCCTCTACGCTCTTAAGCGACAGAGCGATGGTGGTACCGATCGCGGGTTGGTCGGAGGCGGGTTCGATCGTGAACTCGCCTTCGGCCTGCGACCGCCAAACCCATCCCTTTTCCTCTCCCGCCTTGCGCGTGAGCACCGTGACCGTATCGGCGACCATGAAGGCCGAATAAAAGCCCACCCCGAACTGACCGATCAGTTCCGGAGACGCGTCCTTCCCCTTCGCCGCGCGAATCGCCCGCAGGAATTCCTGTGTTCCCGACTTCGCGATCGTCCCGAGACTCGACACCAGATCCTCCCGGGTCATCCCGATGCCGTTGTCGCGGACGGTCAAAGTCCGCTTGGAGGCGTCCGGCTCCAGCGTGAGGGCATACTCACCGTCGTCGAGCCCGAGCGAGGCGTCGGTGAGGGCGGCAAAGCGCCGTTTATCGAGCGCATCGGAAGCGTTGGAAATCAATTCCCGCAGGAATACCTCCCGCTTTTCATAGAGCGAGTGGATGACGATCTCCAGAACCTGCTGGACTTCGGCTTGAAATTTGAATTTTTCGGCGGTTTCGGTCATGGCGTTCCTCCGGATTCTATTGTACCGAATTGGCGCGGCGGTCGACGAGGGCCCGCACGGCGAAGCCCGCCGCCAGCACCGCGCCCGTTCCGAGCAATTCGGGTCTACTCACATTGGTCATCAGCCAAATCGAAACGACGGCGCCGATTCCGCCCACCCACTCGCCCGCCGGCACGCGGTACGGACGGTCGGCCTCCGGACGGCTGCGGCGCAGGGCGATCAGCGCGAGGCAGCTCGCTAAATATTGACCGACCACGGCGAGATTGGCAAGATCGATCAGACTGGAGAAGTCGAGGACGGCTATCAGAAAAACTCCCGTCCCGCAGGTCAGGGCGATCGCCCGCGCGGGTGTCGCGAAGCGCGGGTGCGCCTCGGCCAAGCGCCAGCGCCGCAGTGAATGCTCGCCGAGCGCCGAGAGATAACGCGGAGCGCCCAGCGCCGCTCCCGCGACGAATCCCAGCATCGAGACGATTCCCCCCGCTCCGAGAAGGGCTCCCCCCCAACCGCCGACCGCCCATTCGGCCGCGTCCGCCAAGGGCCGCTCTTTCGACGCCGCGAGTCCGGGGAAGCTTCCCACCGCCGCCGCCTGTATCACGGCGTATATCACCGCGGCGAAGATCAATGAACCGAGAACGGCCTTGGGCAGATCCCGCTGCGGATTTTCGGTCTCACCGGCCGGCACCGGAGCGACTTCGAAGCCCTGAAGCGCCCACAGCGCGAGAAACACCGCGTAGCCGAACTTCCCCTCTCCCCCCCAGAAAGGCGTGAAGGCTTGGCCGGAGGTCTTCGGGAGACAGATCGCGACCAGCACGAGAAGAGGGATCAGTTTCGCCGCGGTCAATCCGTCCACGGTCCAGGCGCCGAACTTCAGCCCCCGTCGGTTGACCTCCGCAAATATCAGCAGCAACAAGCACGCGGTCGTCTTGGCCGCCCAGGTTCCCTCGAAAACGGGATGAAAAAACGCCGCATGACTTGCGAGTACGGCCGCGACCGCAGACCCGCTCAGAACCGCCGCGGCCCAGGCGACGAACCCGACTCCGAACCCGATGGTATCGCCGAATGCCTCCCGGGCGTAAAGAAAACTGCCCCCGTTGCCCGGGAGCATCGCCCCTAGTTCCGCGTAGCAAAGAGCGACGAAGGACAGCAGTCCCCCGCAAACGAGGAACGCCAGAACGGAAGCCGGACCGACGAGGGAGGCGAGCGTGCCCGGAAACAGGAAAATACCGCTTCCGATGATCGCGTTCAAACCCAAACAGAAAATATCCAGCAAAGACAGGGATCGTTTCTTGACCATGGACGGTCAATTGTATGAAATAGCGTCATGAACGCCCGCCTGACGCTGCCGGCCGCCTGCTTGACGATGATCTGCGCCTGCGGGGCGCCCCGCGTGAGCGTGCGCTACCCGGCGGCGGACACGCCCCAGGCGCGCGGACGCGCGCTCGCCATGTCCCACGCCTACCTGCTCGTCTCCCCTGCGAAGCGCGTGCCGAACCCCGCGCTCGGCAAGGCGCTTAAGAAGATCAAGTTTCTCGGCGACCGCGTGTTCGATGTCGATGCGGGCGCGTTGGCGGCCAGGATTTCGAAGGCGTTTGAGGGCGCGGGCGGCAGTCTGCTCGCCTACCGGATTTCCGATTCCGAAGGGGAGGACCCTTTTATTGAAAGGCTCGACCCGACCGCGCTTCTGCGCGTTTCCCTCGACGCATTCTCCGTTGAGCAGTCTCGCGTCGAGCGGAAAACCTCCACGAAGGACCCGAAGACGAAAAAGGCCGTCGAACGCGTCGCGGTGTTCTGGACTCACCAGGCCCGGCTTTCCGGGACCTTTCGCTTCGAAGCCCGCGAGGCCGGAGAAATTCTCTCGGGAAGCATTCTCGTCGAACATCGGGGCGAACTCCAGGGCCTCGACGGGGGCGAGGCGAAGCGGCGATGGCTTAGGAGATCATGGCCGGCCCTGCTCGATAAGACGGCGAAGGCCGTCGTCGCGGGTTTGGGCCCGGCGAAGGGGGTGACCCGTTCTCGAACGATTTTCGTGGACAAGGACGATCCGGCGTCGAAATCCGCGGCCAAACTCGCTCAACAAGGACGCTGGGTCAAGGCGGCGGGGATTTGGGCCGGGGGCTTGGAGCACGACGAAGCCGCTTGGCGGGACCTCATGAACCTGGGGCTCGCCTCCGAGCGAGAAGGCTTGTACGCGGAAGCCAAGCGCATCTACGCCAAGGCGAAGAATCTCTCGCAAGGGGACCCGGCGGCGGCGAAGATCCGCTGGGACGAGATTTTTTCGGACCTCGACTCCGTCCAAGCCCTGGGGCTCGGCCGCGCGGAGAAGGCGCGGGCGTGGTTCGACGCCCCGATCGCCGTGCTCCCGTTTTCCGACAATACGACGAGCGTGAGCGGCCCCGCGATGCTCCGCGAAATGGTGTGGAAGAAACTGAAGGACGGGGGCTACGCAGTCTTGGACCTCGAGGACGGCGACCGGCGCATGCGGGCTCACGGTTATTCCATGGGGGGACAACTCCCTAAAGGGAAACCCGCGCAGTTCTGCAAATGGACGGGCGCGGCGCGGCTTGTTTTCGGAGAGATCGACGAGTTCCGAAATCTCATGCTCGGCCCCCTGGGCAAGCGCATCGTCGCGGGGGAACTGCGCCTTTACGACGCCGGAGCCGAACGCGATATTTGGTCGTCCGCCGAGCCCGTCGTCAACGCGGCGATCGGCGGCAAGGAGTCCGAGATCGGCAATCAGATCGGGCGCGCCTTCCTGGAAAGCTGGATGCGAAAGCCGCTCGCCGCCGAGAGCAAGGAATTCGTTCGCATCAACCTCGAGACGCTTCCGCTCCGCCCGCCGAAGAAGTGACGCCCCCGTCTCTCCACCCGCATCCCCGATTGATCCTGCATGCGGACCTCGACGCGTTCTTCGCGGCCGTCGAAGAGCGCGAGAATCCCTCGCTGAAGGGGAAACCCGTCGTCATTGGATCCGATCCGAAAGAAGGGCGCGGCCGGGGGATCGTCGCGACGGCGAATTACGCCGCGCGCCGCTTCGGCGTCGGCAGCGCGATGCCGATCTCCATCGCGTGGCGCCGCTGCCCCCAGGCGGTATTTCTGCGCCCGAACGGGAAGCTCTACCGCGCGGCAAGCCGCGCGGTGATGGACCTCCTTCGACCCGAGGCCGATATTTTCCAGCAGGTTTCCGTCGATGAGGCCTACCTCGACGCGTCCAGCCGGGGGACCTTCGAAGCCGCCCGAGCGCTCGCGCGGGAACTGCAGCGCCGCGTTCAAAAGGAGCAAAACCTTTCCATTTCCGTCGGGGTCGGACCGAACAAACTTGTCGCGAAGATCGCCTCCGATCATAAAAAGCCCGGCGGCGTCACCGTCGTGATCCCGAGCCGCGTCCTGGAATTTCTATCCCCCAAGCCCGTCCGGGCCCTGCGGGGGGTCGGTCCGAAAACGGCGGAGGTGCTCGAGTCGATGGGCTGCCGGAGCGTAGCCGACATCCAACGCTACAGCGAAACCCGGCTTCTCTCCGCGTTCGGAAAGTTCGGAGGCTTTTTGTACCGCGAGGCCCGCGGAGAGGACGACCGGCCCGTCGACCCCGCCTGGGAGGCCAAGTCCATAGGGCGCGAGCGGACCTTCGCCGAGGATACCGACGACTACGCCCTCGTTCGCCGAAAACTGCTCGAGTGCGTCGTCCGCGTGCACGCCGACCTCGAAGAAGAAGGTCTTTGGTGCCATACGCTGACCGTGAAGATGCGTTACGAAGGCTACGAGACCCACTCCAAGCAAACGACTTTGCTGCAGGCGACGGGCTCCGCGCGCGATCTCGCCTACGCGGCGAAAAAACTCGCGGCGCCCTTTCTTCAAGGGCGCCGCGTACGATTGATCGGATTCTCGGTCAGCCGACTGGTCCCGCCGGAAGACCTGCTGCCGCTCGAAGATTAGGCCTTGGCCTTCTCGCCCTTCACATAAGGCTTCGGGGCCTCGGCCGCGCCCGCGGTGCCCAGTTCCGGGTCGTAATAGTCGAGTCCGCTGTGGTCGATGACTTCCTCGCCCATCAGGATTCGCAGGGTGTTGGTCAACTTCATGTGCTGCACGAACAAGTCGTGCTCGGGCGACAGGTCCGGGCGGGCCTGCGGGGCCTTGAAGTAGAACGAGAGCCATTCCTGAATGCCTTTCAGGCCCGAGCGTCCCGCCAAATCCATGAACAGAACCAGGTCGAGGACGATCGGCGCGGCCAGGATCGAATCGCGGCAGAGGAAGTTCACCTTGATCTGCATCGGCATGTCCAGCCAACCGGTGATGTCGATATTGTCCCAGCCTTCTTTCTCGTCGCCGCGCGGCGGGTAGTACTCGATGCGCACCTTGTGGAAGTAGTGGCCGTAAAGGTCCGGATACTTCGCGGTGTCCAGACACGCGTCGAGCACCGAGGTCTTCGTCTTTTCCTTGGAGCGGAACGAGCCCGGGTCGTCGAGCACCTCGCCGTCCCGGTTGCCCAGGATGTTCGTCGAATACCAACCCTCGAGGCCGAGCATGCGCGTCTTAAACGCGGGCGCGAGCACCGTCTTCATCATCGTCTGTCCGGTCTTAAAATCCTTCCCCGCGATCGGGACGCCGTTTTTCTCGGCGAGTTCGACCAAAGCCGGAAAGTCCGCACTGAGATTCGGCGCCCCGTTAACATACGGCACCCCCGACTTGATCGCCGCATAGGCGTAGATCGAGGACGAAGGGATGTCCTTAGAGTCGTCGCGCAGGCCCTGTTCGAAAGCCTCGAGCGTCTCGTGCACGGCGGTCTTCTCCATGTGAACTTCCGTCGAGCCGCACCACACCATGACGAGCCGGTCGCAGCCGTTGCTCTTCTTGAAGAGTTCGATATCCTTCATCAACTGCTCGGCGAGGTCCATCTTGTTCTTTCCGGTTTTCTGCTGGCGCGCCTTCAAATTGACGACGTAGCTTTGATCAAAAACGGCGGGCATCGGGACGATCGCCTCGAGCTCCTTTTTCACCGGGGCCAAGCGGGTCTCCGGAAGAACGCCGGCCTTCAGCGCCGCTTCCCACACCGAATCCTCGAAAATGTCCCAACCGCCGAAGACGAGATTGCTGAGTTGCGCGAGCGGCACGAATTCGCTGATCCGCGGGTTCCGGTTTTCGTAGCGCTTCCCGAGGCGAATGCGCTGCAGCTGGGTCAAAGACCCTTTCGGGGCCGCGAGGCCCTTCTTCATCAATTCGACGCCCGCGATAAAAGTGCTGGTGACCGCGCCCATCCCGGGCAACAGTACGCCGAGTTTTCCCTCGGCCGGCTTGATCGTACGCTTCGTCATAACACGCCTCCTATACAGATGCGGTATCCTAGCAAATCTACGTCGGGTCGGAGCTTCAATCCGGAAGCAGGATCAGGGAATGCTTCACCGCGTCCACCGAGGGCGGCGGGGACAGCGGAGCGTGGATCAGCAGGGACTGGCGAAAGGTCTGCAGATCGTCAAGGCGCCGGTTGCGGGATTTCGCCTTAAACGGGAGCCCCGTTTCTTCTTCGACGTAGCTCCCGTCGTGCCCCGAATGGCGGATCGTCAGCGTATAGGCCGCAGCCTCTTTTTTGAGATGCGCCGTGTAGCGTCCCCGGGAATCGGTTTTGACCTCGACCCTCGCGCCGGATTTGGCCGAGAACCGAATCCGGGCCCCCGAGGCGGGTTTGAGGGAGATCAGATCGTAGACCTCGCCGGTCACCTTCCAAAAATCGGAACCCTGTTTCGTTTCGACGGCGCGCTCGCGCGCTTTCGAAGCATCCTCGGACGCGTCCGGCGCCGGGGCCGCGGCCCGAACGGGCTCCAAATCGAAACTCGCGGGACCTGCGTAGGCTCCGTCGCTCGCCCGCTTTTCCGCGTCCCAACGCTCCCGCTCGGCGTCCGCCGCGGCCTTCAACCGGGAATCGGCCTCTGCGCGCTTCGCCTCCAAGTGCCGACTGTAGCGCAGGCCTCCCCAAACGACGCCGACCGCGAGGCCAATCCACGCGGCGGCGGCGATCGCCCCTCCGCGGCGGACCTGAGCGCGCGGATCGTGTCCGCGCAGCGCCTCGAAGATCTCCTCGCGGGATCGTTCTTGGAGGCAGACGGGGCAATTGGCGGCTTCGGCCGGGATCTGCTCGTCGCATGCCCGGCAGCGCGCGTAGGTGCTCATCGGCGGACGGTCACGCTCAGCAGTTCTTCCACCGACGTCGTCCCGCGAAATACCTTCAGCCAGCCGGCGGCGCGCAGATCTAAGCGCCCCGCGGCGCGCACCGCCGCGCGCAGTTTCGCGAGATCCCCGCCCTGGGTCGTGATGATGTCGCCCATGTTTTCGTCGATCGGGAACACTTCGGAGATTCCGATGCGTCCGATGTATCCCGTATTTGAACAGCGTTCGCAGCCCCGCGGGCGGTAAAAGACGGTTTTCGTCGGGTCCGCGGGGAGCTTGAGGCCCGCTTCACGGCAGGCCCGCTCCAAGGTTTCCGGCTTCGGCGCGTACGCCTCGCGGCATTCGGAACAAAGCACGCGCACCAGACGCTGCGCCGCGAGGAGACCGAGGCTGGAGGCGACCAGATGCGGTTCCGCGCCTAAATCGATGAGGCGCACGACCGCGGAAACCGCGTCGTTGGTATGCAGAGTCGAGAGAACGAGGTGCCCGGTCAGGGCCGCGCGAAGACAGGTCTGCGCCGTCTCGAGGTCGCGGATCTCGCCGACCAGGATCACGTCCGGATCCTGGCGCAGAAAGGAACGCAGCGCCGACGCGAAGGTCAGCCCGATCGCGGACTTTACCGCGACCTGGGTCATCCCTTTGAGTTTGATCTCGATCGGATCCTCGATCGACATGAAATTTTTTCCGGTCGTCTTGATCCGGTTGAGCATCGAGTACAGCGTCGTCGTTTTCCCCGATCCGGTCGGGCCGGTCAGCAGGATCAGTCCGTTCGGCTGATGCGCCGCGGAGACAAAATCCTCTTTCTGCACCGCTTCGAAGCCGAGGCTCTCGATGTCCAGCGGAACCGCGTCCTTGTCCAGCAGCCGCATCACCACCTTTTCCCCGTACGCGGCCGGACACACGGAGACGCGCACGTCGATGACCCGGTTCTGCATCTTCAACGAAAAGCTCCCGTCCTGCGGGAGCCTGCGTTCCGCGATGTCGAGCTTCGAGAGAATCTTCACGCGGGACACCACCGCGTCGAACGACTGGAACGGGGGCGGCACGCGGCCGTGCAAAGTGCCGTCGATGCGAAATCGGAGCATCACCTCGCGGTCGCAGGTCTCCAGGTGGATGTCCGAACAGCGCTCCGTGATCGCCTGCTTGAGGATCGCGTTGACCAGGTTGACCGCGTAGTTGCCTTGAGTCTGACGGACGGCCGCGTCGAGATCGAGGCGGACTTCGACAAGGTTCTCCTGTCCGCCGTCCCCCTCGACGGAGGAAGACTCCATCGTGCGCGCGATCAATCCGTCGCCGCCCCGCTGGTAGAGCAGATCGATCGTCTTCAAGATGTCGGTTTTCGTCGCCACGACCGGATGAATCTGCCGTCCGGAAACCACCTGAAGATTCTCCCGCACCAGCATGTCGGTGGGATCGGCCAGCGCGACGGTCAACACCCCGTTGGATTCAAACAGCGGCAAGGCGTGATGCGAGCGGGCGAATTCCTCGGGGACCCGCTTGGAGAGATCGGATTCCAAGTCGATTTCGAGCATCTTGCTCGCCCGGTCCGCGAGCGGCAGCCCCAAGCCTTCGGAGAGCGCCTTGGCGATTTCCGCTTCTTTAAGGTACCCGAGGCGGACGACCGCGTCGCCGAAATGAATCCGCTCCTGCGCGGCCATCGATTCCGCTTGTTTTTTCTGCAATTCGCTCAGCAGCCGCGCCTCGACCAGAACGGTTTCGAGGTCCTTGCGCTTGGAGAACAAGCCCATGCCCCAGTATGAGCCCGGCCGAACCCGCCGTCAAGGCCGCCAGAAACGCTAGAATTTCCCGATGACGCTGCTGGGCCTGATCCCGCCCGGACTGATTCTTTGGCTCGAAGCGCACGGCCATTGGGCGGCGACGATCCTCACGATAGTCCTCTCCGGTTTCTGCGCCGCGCACGCGGCGCTGCACAAACGCGACGCGCGCTCGGCGATCGGCTGGATCGGCCTCATCCTCCTCGTTCCTGTTCTGGGGTCGGTGCTCTACGTTCTCTTA
>PFUL01000001.1 GCA_002790095.1 Elusimicrobia bacterium CG_4_9_14_3_um_filter_62_55
AAGAAGCCGTGGGACAAAAAACCCGGCGGCGGGCCGAAGAAGCCGTGGGATAGAAAACCCGGCGGCGGGCCCAAGAAATCCTGGACTCCGAAACCCGGCGGCCGGCCTCCGCGCTAAGACCGAAGCCCGGATTCAGGGCTTCTTCAACCGCCCGGCCGTGTGATAGACTCGAACCCATGATCTCGCTCACCATCCTCGTATTGTCCTTCGGCGTCTTCGCGCACGCGGCTCCCGCCGCGAACTCCCCCGAGGAAGTCCGGCCGTTGATGGTGGGACAAATCATTCCCTCGGCCTCGATCCGGACGCTGAGCGGCGCGAAAACCGATCTCGCGTCGGTCGTTCGAGGCCGCCACAGCGTTCTTGTCTTCTACCGCGGCGGCTGGTGCCCCTATTGCGGCAGACAGCTCGCCGCGCTCGGCGCCGCGAAGGAGAGTCTGAAGCGTCTCGGATGGGAGATCGTCGCCGTCAGTCCTGATGCTCCCGTCGAGTTGGCGAAATCCAAGGGGAAGCACGAACTCGACTACGAGCTTTTTTCCGACAGCAAAGGCGAAGCCTCCCGGGCGATGGGCCTGGCGTTTACCGTCGACGAACGAACCCTGGAAACATACAAAGGCTTTGGAATCGATCTGGAACGCTCATCGGGGGAACGCCACCACGAACTCCCCGTTCCGGCCGTCTACCTCGTGGGTCCCGATGGGACCGCGCTGTTTCAGTACGTCAACCCGAACTACAAGATCCGTCTCGATCCCAAGCTGTTGATCGCCGCGGCGGAAATCTACGGCCCGCCGAAGCAGTAGCTACTTCGACCGTTCGAAAATCATCACGTGAGGCGGAGCGTGATGCGGGTCCAGGTAAGAGAGCCGCCATCCGGGTATCTCGTGGACCAAACGCACGCCCCGGTCTCCCGCTCGCTCGAAGTGCCCGGAAAGAAACGGCCTCTCCATCGTCCCGGCGTCGACGACGAGCATCTCGACCTTCCCCTTGAGCCACTCCGCCAGCGACGGGGGCGGGGCTCCCGCGGGAACCTCGATCACCTGCGGCCTCCGGTCGAACTGGTAGTACGAAAGATCGCCGCTCGGCCCATAGAGGACTCCGTCGCGTCCGTTCACGCGCTCGAAAACTTCGCGGTAGCAGGCCGGCGGACGGTCGGTCGTAAACGGACGCGCGAGGCCCCACACCGACGCCTTGATTCCCGTCGACGCAAAAACAACCCCGGCCGCCAGCCCGACTGCGGTCTTGCTCCAAAAGTTCAGACGCCCTCCGAAACGCGAGAGCGCCGCCCGAATCCGGTCCCACAGCGCGGCGAACGCCCCTGCGACGAGGACGAACACGATCGGATTGAGCACCCCGATAAAACGCTCGCTCGAGGAAACCTGATGGTACCAGGCGAAGAGAATAAAAAATCCGCCGTAGAGAAACGCCGTAAACCAGGTCCCGCCGTTCGCGCGCCCAAGCGACTCGAACACGCGGCGGCGGCATCCCCAAACCGCCGCGAGACCCGCCGCCAACAGAATCCACCGAAGCGTGTATCCGACCGGAAAGGTTCCGTCGGGCGAAAGACACGCGATCGACACCGGGACGAACATCGCCATCCCTCCGAAGAGGCGCTTCGCCGCGCCCGAGAGGCCGTGCGTTTTCAGGTAGACCCCCGCGGACAAATGCCGGGTCTGGGACGCGTCCACCTGATTCCAAGAGTCGAGCCACATCACGTGTTTCGACGAAAAGTTGTAGGTGGGATCCCCGAACAACGCGAAATTGCCCCACCACAGAATCGCCGCGAACGGAACGAAGCCGGCCGCGAACCATGCCCCCGCCTTGATCCGTTCCCCGCGTCCCTCCCGCCCCCCGAACGCGACGGTCAACAGCCAGGCCCCGATCCAGGCGAGCGCGAACAACTGCCCTGTTCCTTTCGCCAGATATGCGATCCCCGATAACGCTCCGGCGCCGAACCACCACCGACGGTCTCCCTCGAATCCTTTTAGCACGGCGTACCACGCGCCCAACGCCAGCGGCGGAAGCAGCACCTCAGCGCGAAGCGACATGCTGAGCGCGAGGTGAATCCAGTTCATGGAGAGCAGCAGCGCCGCGGTCAACCCCGCCCGCGCGTCGAAACGCTCCGCCGCGATGCGATAGACCCAAACGACGGTCAACACGCCCAGCGCGAGACTCAGAAGCTTTGAATAGGTGAAGGCTTCCGGAGCCGGAGAGGCCCATAGAGACAATACGAACGGATACAACGGGTGATCGTTTCCCATGGGAACGGATAATCCGTCGCGGATCCCCCGGGCATAGATAAGCCAGGGGTCCTGGGCGAAGCCGGGACGACGGTTCCAGCCGATCCAGGTCCAGGCCGTAAAAAGATAATCGAGCGCGCCGACAGCCGCCGCGAAGAGGGCGACGCCTTTCCAAGAGGCCTGATTTTTACTGCCGAATCCCGTCACGCCCCTATTTAACCTTTTTCTTCGGGAACCCATCTCTGGCCGATCGTGTCCAAATCCAGGGAACAAAAGACGGGGGTCGTTCGTAGACAGGATGGAGAGAATGACATGCCTCTAGGACTCGGCGCTAAAATCACCATCTCGCCCCACTCGGTCTTTGAAAGCCGTTGGGCGCACGATCTGGCCAACTGGCTCTGCCGAGCCCGGCTCCGCCTCGAATGGGAGGCGAAATCCAACCCTGCGCTGTGGAAATAACGTCCGAGGTCTTTGGTTCCTGCTAGGGCTTTCTGATATCATATGGGCGACCGTCGACGGTTCCCCGTCGAAGGGGAGGCAGTATGAAAGCGCGACGCAGACTCGACTGGGTCAACACCATTTTTATGTCGTCCACGCCGTTTCTGGCCGTAGGCCTGAGCGCGTACTACCTGATCACCCAAGGACTGCACTGGGGAGACGCCGCGGTGTTTTTCGTGATGTACATCCTCACCGGCATGGGAATCACCGCCGGCTACCATCGGTATTTCTCGCACCGCGCGTATGACTGCCACTGGAGCGTGCAGTTATTCTACCTCCTGTTCGGCGCGGCCGCGATCGAGAACTCCGCGCTGAAATGGTGCCGCGACCACCGCATCCATCATCAAAAAGTCGACACGGATGAAGACCCCTACAACATCAAAGAAGGATTCTTCTTCGCGCACATGGGCTGGATCTTCTACCGGACCCCGCAGGAACGCAGCTACAAATCCGTTCCCGATCTCCGGCGCGATAAGTTGGTGCGGTGGCAGCATCAGTATTACCTTCCCCTTCTCGTGCTGGTCGGATTCGCGCTGCCGACCGCGATCGGCGCGCTTTACGGCCGTCCGCTTGGGGGCTTCCTTTTCGGAGGACTCGTCCGCGCGGTGTTTGTTCAGCACATGACCTTCTTGATCAACTCCGCGGCGCATTTTTTCGGCACGCGCCCTTACTCCGTCGACAACACGGCGCGCGACTCATGGTGGCTCGCCTTCTTCACCTACGGCGAAGGCTACCACAACTTCCACCACCGCTTCGGCGCGGACTACCGCAACGGCTACCGCTGGTACCAGTTCGATCCGACGAAGTGGTTCATCAAGTCACTGAGCTGGTTCGGTCTCGCGTGGCGGCTGACGGAGTACCGCAAGGAGCACATCTTGAAGGCCCGGCTGGAAGCCGACATGCGCCGGGTCCAACTGAAAATCGCCAACGCGCCCGAGGAACTCTCCGCCCGCATCGAAAAGCGGATGGCGGAGGCCCGGCTGCAGTTGGAAGCGGCTTACGCGAGTTTCGAAGAAGCGAAGCTTCGCTACCGCGAATTGAAGCGCTCGGTCGCGACCCGTTCAGAGAACGCGCGAGCCCGATGCTCCATCGCTCTCGACCAATGGAAACTCCGCAGCCGACAGTACAACTTCCAATTCCAGGCCGCCCAGGCCCGGTGGGCGCTGCTGATCGCGGCCTTCAGCCGCTTCCACGCCCATCCCGTGGCCTAGCTTCTTAATAGACAGACGGACCGGGAACAAAATAACCACGGAATTTTCGTGGTTATTTGTTTTTCCCTACGCCTAAAATCGTATTGAATTCGAAACACCTCGGGGCTATAGTCGCTATTAGGGAGTACATCCTCGCGCTCGCGCGAGGAGCCCCGAGCCTCGCCGCTCGCGCGCATGCTTCGCATTAGTGTCGCTACCGCTCTGCTCTTGGCAGCCGGCTCGGTTCTTCCGAGCGCGGCCGTCGCGGCGACCCCCTCCGGCGTCGCGTTTTCCACGGCAACGACGGCGTCGCTTGAATTCAACTGGAATCTGGAATCACCCGGCCAGACCCCGATCTACGCCCTCTCGACGGTTTCGAACTTCTCCACCACGCTCTCCTCCCAAACCGGCGCTCCCGGACAGGAAAACGTCTCCTTCGGTTCCCTCAGCAAGAACACGACCTACTACTTCAAGGTGAAGGTTTCGACGGAGAGCGACGCGGCCTACAGCGCGACTCTCGCGACGGCCACGCTCGCTGGGATTCCCATCGCGAATCCCAGCGTCACGCTCTCTTCCGGAGACATTACGGTCAGCTGGAATCACAACGGAAATCCGGCGGGAACTCGCTACTCCGGCGAACTCTCGGTCGACGCCGATTTCTCTTCTCCGCTCGAACTGCCCTTTCAGCCGGTGACAAGCGTGACGATTTCCGACCTCGACGGGAACACCACCTACTATTTCCGCGTCCGCGCGACGAACCATTACGGCGCCTACACCGACTATCTGATCCTGCCGGCCGCGATTACCCATTCCTCGCCCCCCGTCGCCCAGCCGGTTTCGGGGGTGCTCAACGACCGGTTGACCGCGAATTGGCTCACCGACTCCTCCCAGGACACGCAATACCTCGCTGAACTCTCGACCGCGGCGGGTTTCACCGGCGGCGCCGATTTAAACTCCGGATGGATCGCGTCGATCAATCAATACGAGTTCACCGGCCTCGCGACCGGGACGCAGTACTTCACCCGCGTCAAATCCCGTGGGCTGGATGGGTTCGAATCCGTTTACGCGACCCTGCCGACCACGACGACTCTCGCGTTTCCGACCACGCAGCCTCCCTCGAATATCGTCTTCACCACCGCTTCGCCGATCTCCCTCGACGTCGCCTGGACGATGCAAAACCCCAACGAAGCGCCGTTTTTCGCACTCTCCACCGACGCGGCGTTCACCGCCGTCGTCTCCTCGTTGACGGGAGGCGTGAATCAAAGCAGTCACGTTTTCACCGGCCTTTCGGTGGATACGACCTATCACTTCCGAATCAAGGTTTCGACGGCCAACGACTTTTTCTACTCCGTGGTGTACGACACGGGGACGGGGACCTTCCCGCCCGTCGCGTCGCCGAGCGTCGCGCTCTCCTCGTCCGATATCAGGGTCTCATGGACGGCGAACGGAAATCCTGGCGGGACGCTGTATCAGGTCGCGGTATTCGACGACCCGATCTTCTTCAATTTCATCGGCGCGACCGACTTGCTCACCGCGACCTTCTTCGATCTTCCAGGACTCTCGCCCTCTACGACCTACTATTTCCTCGCGACCTCGGTGAACCATTACGGCGTTGAATCCGCCACCACCCCTCTCCCGCCGCTGGCGACTCTCGCAGAACCCCCGAACCCGCAGCAGCCCGAGGACGTTTTGGACACCTCGATGCGCGTCCGATGGGACCCGCTCTCGAACCCCCTTTGGACGGAATTCCGCGCCCAACTTTCCACTGCGGCGAATTTCAGCGGGTCGGCGGATCAAGACAGCGGCTTTCTCGCGGGCACCTCAAGCTTCACCTTCCAAAATCTTGGACTCGACACGACCTACTACAGCCGCGTCAACGCCCGCAATCCCGCCGGCGTCGAAACGGCGTTCGTCGCGCTTCCGACAACGACGACCTTCGACGCCCCCGCGGCGCTTCCCCCCACCGGCGTGTTCTTTCCCGACATCAGCAGCGACACGATTTCCGTTTCTTGGACGCTCGGCAGCCCGGGCCAGGCCCCGCTCTACGCGCTCTCGGTCTCGTCGGACTTCGCCTCGACGGTTTCCTCCACGACGCTCGCGATTGGAGCCCAGTCCATTACCGTTTCGAACCTCGGCGTCAACACGAGCCACTACTTCCGCGTGAAGGTCTCCACGGTCAGCGACCTGTTTTATGGACAGACCGAAGTCGTCGTCACGTCGGCGACGCCTCCGGTTCCGGATGCCTCGATCGCGTTGTCGTCCTACCAAATCCGCGCTCAATGGCAGCACGGACTCAACCCTCCCGACACGCGCTACTTGGGGGAACTCTCGACCTTCGCCGATTTCTTCGAGACCTTGCTGGCCAGCGAGTTCGAAAATGTGCTCTCTCTTGATGCCCCCGGTCTTCGCCCGAACACGACCTACTACCTGCGCGTCAAAGCGCACAACCACGCCGAGGTGGAAACCTCCACGGTCGCGCTTCCTTCGGCGATCACCCTCGCTGAAGAGCCGTTTTCCCCGGTGCTGGGAACCGTGCTGGACACTAGTTTCGAACTGTCCTGGTCCACCGGCGACAATCCCGTCGGAACCGAATTTTTCGCGGCGGTTTCCACGGCCTCGGATTTCACCGGAAGCGCCGACACGGACTCCTCTTGGATCGCGAGCGCCTCAAGCTTCACCTTTTCGAGCCTGTCGTTGAACACGACCTACTACGCCCGCGTCAAAGCGCGAAACTTCGACCATGTCGAAACGGCGTTCACCTCGGAGGTTTCGACCGTAACGCTCCCGTACGCGGCGATTCTCCCGCCGACCGGAATCTCGTTTACTGAAGCGTCCACGGGATCGGTGGTCGCCGGCTGGACGTTGCGCTCTCCGGGCGAGGCCCCGACCTATGCGTTTTCGGCGTTCTCCGATTTCTCTACGACGGTTTCCTCGACGACCGGCCCCGCCGGGCTTAACTCGGCCGCGGCGACGGGACTCCCCCCGAATACGACGTTCTACTTCAAGATCAAGGTCTCCACCGCCGTCGACGAGCTCTACAGCCAGACTCTGGCGACGGCGACCTACGCGCAGATTCCCGTCAGTTCGCCGACGGTCGTACTTTCCTCGACTGCCTTTACCGCCCGCTGGGGTGTCGGAGCGAATCCGCCCGGGACCGAATACTCCGGCGAGGTCGCGACGGATTTTCTCTTCAATTCGGTCATCGCGGAAAGCCCTTGGGATACGGAAACTTCGATCACGGCTGATTCTTTGGATCCGAACACAACCTACTACCTGCGGGTCCGGGCGAAAAACCGGTATGAAGTGACGACGGCGAGCGTCCCGCTTCCAACCGCGGTCACCTTCGCAGCCAGGCCCGCAGGTGCGCCGCCGACCGGAGTCTACGGGCGGCGATTAACCCTGCATTGGGCTCCCGGGTCGAATCCGGCCGGAACCTCGTATTCGGCCGAACTTTCCGAGGATACCGGCTTCTTGACGGGACTCCAGACATCCCCCTTCGAAGTCGACCGCTCGTCCTTTCAGTTTGGCGGCCTCTCGCTCGACACGACCTACTACGCGCGGGTCCGCGCGCGCAACCACGCCGGCGTACCGGGTGCCTTCGTCATTCTTGTCTCAACGAAAACGCTGCCGTTCGACGAAGTTCTCCCTCCGGAGAACATCACGCTCGCCACGCGCACCGCGGATTCTCTCGGATATTCCTGGACGATGCTGTCGCCGTTCGAACGGCCGCTGATCGCGTTCGCCTCCGACTCCGCGTTCACCACAGTGCTTTCTTCCGATACGGGGGAGGTCAACCAAAGCAGTCATGTCCTCTCGGGACTTTCCGTCAACACGAGCTACTTCTTCCGCGTGAAGGTATCCTCGGCCTCCGACTTTTTCTGGTCGGTCGTCTTCGAGACCGCCACCGCCGCGACGGAGCCCTCTCCCGCGGCGACCACGGTCGTTTCCAGCGAGGTCATCCGCGGCAGTTGGGGACGCAACGGAAGCCCTGTGGGTACCCAGTATTTCGCGCAATGGGCAATCGATCCCGACTTCGCAACCGTCCAGCAGGTGAGCCCGTGGACCAGTGCCACGTCGTTCGACGCCCCGGCGCTGAACGTAAACACGACCTACTACATCCGCGTCCGCGGAAGGAATCTCGGCGGAGTCGAGACTTCCACGACGGCGCTGCCCTCCGCCTGCACGCACGCGGCCCCTCCGGTCAAGACCAGCAGCCCCGGCGGAAGCGACACCACGATGGTGCTGGCGTGGGGTCCCGGTTCCAACCCGGGAGGAACGCCGTTTTTGCCCGAACTCGCCATCGACGCCGGCTTCACCGTTCCAATCCAGGTTGGTTGGATCACGGCGAACACGACGAATTTCACCGGTCTCTCCCCGAATACCACCTATTACACGCGCGTGCGGGCGCGCAATTGCGACGCCGTCGAAACGGCGATCATCGCTTTGGAAACGACGGCGACCGCCGCTTCCGCCCCCGCGAGCGCGGCGGTCACCGGCATCAGCAGCAGCGCCCTCGCCGCGAATTGGACGACGAACGGAAATCCCGGGGGAACCGAATTCTCAGCCGAGCTCGCGCTGGACGCTTCGTTCGGGACCGGCTATTCGTCGACTCCGTTCTCGGCCGTTCTGGCTTCAACCTTCACGGGATTAAGCGCGAACACGACCTATTACCTGCGCGCACGGGCGCGAAATCACGCGGGGATCGAAACCGCAACGACCGCGCTCGGGCCGCAAGCGACCGACGCCGACGTGCCGGTCTCGGCCGCTGCGACGATCGTGACGAACAGTCAGATCACGGCGAACTGGACCGCCGGGGGGAATCCGGCCGGCACCGAGTATCATGTTGAGCGCGCGACCGACTCGAGCTTCGGCGGCAGTCTCGACGCCTCCAACTGGATCACGGCGACCCAGCACACCTTCCTTGACCTCACGGGAAACACTTCGTACTACTTCCGGGTCCAAGCCCGGGGTCATAACGGCACGGTCTCCGCGTGGGTCGCTTTGCCGACGACGCTGACCGAACCCGGCGAGCCTATCCCGCTCGCGCCGCAAAAAGTTTTCGGTTCCCTGTTTCGCGCCCATTGGTTAACCGGGAACAACGCCCCCGGAACGGAGTTCTTCGCCGAGCGAGCAACCGACACGGGCTTCAGCACCGGTCTCGCGGATTCCGGCTGGCAGGCGGATCTCTCGAGCTTCACCTTCACCGCGCTCGCGCTGGACACCACATACTACACCCGCGTCAAAGCGCGCAACAGCGCATTCTCCGAAAGCGGGTTCATTGTGCTTCCCAGCACGAAAACGCTCAACTTTTTCGAAACGCTGCCTCCGACCGGGATCCTCCTCGACACCGCGACGGCGTCCTCCCTGGACGCCGCGTGGGTGCTCGACAACCCGACTCAGGCCCCGTTCTACATGCTCTCGACCGACGCTGCCTTCGCGGCGATCGTCTCCTCAGAAACGGGCCCGGTCGCGCAATCAAGCGTGACCTTCTCTGCGCTCTCCCCGAACACGACGCATTACTTCAGAATCAAGGTCTCCACGGCGAACGACCTTTTCTTCAGCGACTCTTTCTCAACCTCGACGCTCGCGAATCCGCCCGCCGCCGCGGGAACGCTCGCGCTTTCGTCGGCGGATGTCGCCGGATCCTGGTCCGCGAACGGCAATCCCCCCGGAACCCGGTTTTTGGCCGAGCGCGCCTTAGATTCGCTCTTCTCCACCGGCCTCGCGGACGGAGGCTGGACGACGGAAACGACCTCGACCTTCACCGCGCTCGCGCCGAACACGACCTACTATCTGCGCGTTCGCGCGCGCAGCCATTCCGCCGTGGACACTTCGTCGGTTTCGCTCGGCTCCGCGATCACGTTCGCGGCGCCCCCCGGCGCCGACGCGATCACGGCGCTTTCCTCGGCCGACGTGCACGTTTCCTGGAGTACTGGAACCAATCCGACCGGGACGGAATTTTTCGTCGAAATTTCAAGCAACGCCGGCTTCTCGCCGCTAAGCGGTTCGAGCGGATGGGCCGATTTCCGAAGCACGACCTTTACCGCGCTGCTGCCCGATACGCTGTATTACGCCCGCGCCAAGACCCGCAACGCGCTCGCGCTCGAAACCGCATACGGAAGCCTCGGATCGACCCGGACCCCTTCGACTCCCCCGACGGCGCTGACTCCGGATCCCGTACTCAGCCGTTCGCTGACGGTTCACTGGGGAACGGGCGCCAACCCGCCCACGACTCAGTATTTCGCCGACCTCTCAACCGCGACGGACTTTACCGGGGGCTTGGACCAGTTCAGCGGCTGGGTCTCGGGGGAGTCGCATGAATTTACGGCTCTGACTCTAAACACGACTTACTACACGCGCGTGAAAGCCCGAAACGGCGACCTCGCCGAGACCTCTTACGCCGCCTTGCCTTCCACGATGACGCTTTCCTTCGAGGAAACCCTTCCGCCCACGAACATCCGGTTCACGACCGCGAGCCCGGTGTCTCTCGATGCGGCGTGGAACCTGCTGAACCCGATCGAAGCACCCCTCTACGTCCTTTCACTCGCGGCGGATTTCTCCACGACGATATCCTCCCAGGCCGGAATTCCGGGCCAGGAGAACGTCTCCTTCAGCGGACTCTCGGTCAACACCACCCACTACTTCAAGGTGAAGGTCACCACCGCGCCCGACCTTTTCTACAGTCTGACCGTCACCACGGCGACCGAGGCCCGCCCTCCCGTCTCGGCCGACTCGGTGGTGCTTTCTTCCTCCGATCTGCGCGCGGACTGGGCGGCCGGCGGCAATCCCGCGCAAACCTTGTTCCTCGCCGAGGCCGCGACCGACGGGGCCTTCACGGCGAATCTCGCCTCCGGCGCTTGGACGACGGGGTTCAGTTCCACGCTCACGGCCCTCTCTCCCAACACGACGTATTTTCTCCGGGTGCGCGCGCGCAATCACTACGGGCACGAGACAACGAACGCGGCGGCGCCGGTCGCCGTGACTCTCGCCGCCCCCCCGGCTTTTGCGAATCCGTCCAGCGTGTTTTCCTCCTCCCTGGCGGTGAATTGGAGCTCGGGAGGAAACCCGGCGGGCACCGAATTCCTCACCGAACGCTCGACGGACTCGGCGTTCGGCGGGACGCTCGTCGATTCGGGATGGACGACGGGAGTCTCCTCCACCTTTACGGCCCTGACGCCGAATTCCACCTATTACTTCCGTACCCGCGCCCGCAATCACTCCGGAGTTTCGACGGCGAACACGTCTCTGCCCGCGACGCTGACTCGGGCCGAGCCCCCCGGACCCGGCGCCCTCTCCGGCGTCTTCGACACGCTGTTGACCGCCCACTGGACTCGCGGGGCGAACCCCCCGGGCACCCAGTTCCTCGCGGAACTTTCCACCGCCGCCGACTTCAGCGGGAACTCCGACCAAGACACCGGCTGGGTCGCGGACGCGTCGAGCCGGGTGTTCAGCGGCCTTTCGCTCGCGACGACCTATTACCTGCGTGCGAAGGCCCGCAATTTCGAGGCGATCGAAACCGAGTATCAGACGCTCGGGTCCACCGCGACTCTCCCCTATCTCGCGACCTTGCCGCCCTCCGCCGTCGTCTTCGCCACGGCAAGCGCGTCGTCTCTCGACGCGGTCTGGACGCTCGACAACGCAGGTCAGACTCCCTTTTACGCCCTCTCCAAGACCGACGATTTCGCGGTGACCGCCGCCTCGACGATCGGTTCGCTCGCTCAATCGAGCGTTTCCTTTTCGGGTCTCGAACGGAACACGACGTACTACTTCAAAATCAAGGTCTCGACCGCGATCGACCTGTTCTACAGCGCCCCCATCGCGACGCCGACCTGGGCCGGCCCCCCGGTCTCGGCGGCGAGCGTCGCGCTCTCGTCGGTATCGCTGGCCCCTCAATGGCTTTCGGGAGGAAACCCCGCCGGTACGGAGTTCCTGCCGGAGGCCGCGCTCGATTCACTGTTCTCATCCGGCCTGAGCTCGAACGGTTGGACGACGGCGACCGCCTCGACCTTCCCCGCCCTCACGGTGAACACGACCTACTACCTGCGCGTACGCGCCCGCAACTGGGCCGGGATCGAGACCTCCACGGTCGCCTTGCCCGCGATCGCCACCGATCCGGTTCCCCCCGTTTCAGCCGCGCCGGTCGTGCTCTCCTCATCCGACCTCCGGGGGGAGTGGGGCGGCGGGGGAAATCCGGCCGAGTCCCTGTTCCAGGCGGGAATCTCGACCGCCGCCGATTTCTCGACCGCCTCGACGAACGCATGGACCTCGCTCACGACCTCCACGTTCACCGGCCTCTCGGTCAACACCACCTACTTCGTTCGCGTTCAAGCGATCGGCCACAACGGGTCGTTAACTGCGTTTACGCAAACGAGTACCGGGGTGACGCACGCGGACCTTCCGTCCTCCGGAATCCCCGCCGCCGTTTCCTCGACGTCCCTTCGCGCCGCCTGGACGGCGGGAACGAACCCCGCGGGAACCCAATTCGCGGCGGAACTGGCGGGCGACCCGACCTTCTCCACCGGCTTGACCGACGGTGGATGGACGATCGGGCTCGCGTCGACGTTCACGACGCTTTCGCCGAACACGACCTACTATCTGCGCGTTCGCGCGCGCAGCCACGCCTCCGTCGAGACGGCGCGAGTGGAATTGTCCTCCACGCCGACCTTGGCCGCGACCCCCGTCGCCGGAAACGCGACGCCGCTCTCTACCGGAAGTCTCTCCGCTTCCTGGGGAGCCGACGGCAATCCCGCCGGAACCGAATTCCTCGCGGAAGCCTCCACCGACGCGGTCTATGGAGCCATCGCATCGAGCGGTTCCTGGGCGCCCGGAACGGTCTCAACCTTCACCTCCCTTTCCCCGAACACAACCCATTATGTCCGGGTCCGCGCGCGCAATTTCGCGGGCGTCGAAACCTCGACCGCCGCCGTCGCCGTCGGAGTCACCTTCGCCCGGATTCCGCTCTTCGCGCAGCCGGTCGTCCTGTCTTCGGCGGACGCCGCTGCCGTCTGGGACCCGGACGGCAACCCCTCCTCCACGCTGTTCTTCGCCCAGGCGGCGCTCGACTCCGGATTCTCTTCGGGAGTCGCCTCCGGCGGCTGGCTGACCGGAACCGCGTCGACATTTTCGGCGCTGACTCCGAACACGACCTACTACTTCCAAGTCAAAGCCCGCAGTCATGACGGGACGGAAACCGGCTACGCGGCCTTGCCGGCGACGATGACGTACGCTGAGCCGCCGGGGGCTCTGCCGCCGGAGCGGGTCTTCGGATCGCAGTTGACCGTGGGTTGGTCCGCCCTGTCCAATCCCGCGGGCACGGAATTTTCAGCCGAAGTGTCGACAGCCTCCGACTTTACGGGAACCCCCGGCGTCTCGCCATGGACGGTTTTCTCCAGCCATACCTTCACCGGCCTGCTCACGTCGACAACCTACTACGCCCGCGTCCGCGCGCGCGACGGGGGCCACAGGCCTAGCGCGTATACCGCGCTGCCGTCCACGATCACGTTGAGCGGGGAAACCCTGCCTCCGACGAACGTCCGCTTCGACACGGCAACCGCCTCCACACTCGACGCCTCCTGGATTCTGGACAACGCGAGTCAGACGCCCTTTTACGCGCTGTCACTCTCCTCGGACTTCTCGACACCCGTCTCCTCCACGATCGGAAGCGTCGCTCAGTCGAGCGCCTCCATCGGAGGACTCTCGCCCAACACCACTTACTGGTTCAGGGTGAAGGTCTCCACCGCCCCGGATCTTTTCTACAGCGTGCCCGTGGCGACGCCGACTCACGCGGCGCCGCCCGGCGCCGGGGTCCCCGCGGCGCTCTCTTCCACCTCGATCCAAACGGCTTGGACGGCGGCCGCGAATCCGGGCGACACGGCGTATTTGCCGGAAGCCGCGCTTGATTCCGGCTACACCTCCGGCGTGGTCAGCGGGAGTTGGACCACCGCCCTCGCACAGACCTTCTCCGGCTTGTCCGCCGACGCGACCTATTATCTGCGGGTGCGGGCCATAAACCGCGCCGGAATCGAAACCGCGACGACCTCTTTGCCCGAGACCGCGACCTTGGCCGCGCCGCCGGTCTCGGCCGCTGCTTCGAATCAAAGCTCGACGACGGTCCGGGCGAATTGGGGCTCCGGCGCAAATACCGCGCCGACGAGCTTTGTCCATGAAATCTCGACCTCCGCTGCGTTCACGGGACTCACCGCATCCTCCCGAACGCTCAACGCCTACGCCGACTATTCAGGCCTGATTGCGAACACGCGCTACTACTCGCGCGTCCGGGCGCTCTCCCACGCGGAAACCGCCTCCGCCGACGTTAACCTGCCCGACGCGGTGACCCTCGCGACCGCTCCCACCGGAGCGGCGATGGTCAACGTACTCAGCCAAAGCATCGCGATCTCATGGAACGGCAACGGCAACCCGGACGGAACCGAGTATTTCGCCGAACGGGCCACGGACTCCGGCTTCTCGGCGAACACGGGAAATTCGGGGTGGATCGCCCAAACGACGGTCACGCTGACGGGACTGACGCAGCAAACCACCTATTACTTCCGCGTCAAAGCCCGCAATCTCGAACTTGTCCAAACCGATTATCTCGTGTTTCCATCGACGCCCACCGGCGCGACTCCACCGACACCCGCCGCCGTCGCGCTCTTCGCGGTCTCGGTCTCCTCGCTGAGCGCCTCGTGGCAATTGCTGATCCCGGGCGCCACGCCCTTCTACGCCCTTTCGACGCGCTCTGATTTCGCGACCACGGTCTCCTCACAGGCCGGCGCGGCCGATCAGGAATCGGCGGCGTTCAGCGGCCTCGCCGCCAACACCACCTTCTATTTCAAGGTCAAGTTCAACACGGCAGGCGATTCCGGATACACCACGCCTCTCTCGACCATCACGCTCGCGGCGGTTCCAGGAGCGCCCACCCAGGGAGACGCGTCCGCATCCGAGCTCACCGCGCGCTGGAGCGCCTCCGGCAACGGACCCGGCACGGTGTATACCTTCGAGTTCGACGACGATCCGGCATTCGGGTCGATCGACGCTTCCAGCACGACGCTGAATTCCTCGGCGACCGTGACGGGACTGCTCGGCAACAGCCGCTACTACGGACGCGTTCGGGCTCTCGGTCATCGTGGAGACTTGACAGTGAACTCCTCCACGGGCGCTCTCGCGACTCTCGCGCACCCGCCCACCGCGGCAGCGGCGTCCTTTGTCACCGTCACCTTCACCAGCGTCACCGCGCGTTGGACACCTCTGCCCCTGTCCCCTTCGTCCGCGACGGCTCAAGGCTACGTCTTGGAAGCGTCGACCGCCTCCGATTTCTCGGGGACACTCTCTTCGACCTCGCTACTCGCTTCAACCGACACTCTGGCGGTCGGGGGGCTCAACAACGGCACGACCTACTATTTGCGGGTCGGTTCGCTGAACCTGGACCTGTCCCCCCATTATCTTTCGCTGGGATCCACGCGAACGCTGCCGGCCGGAACCACATCGCAGACGGTGCAGACCGGGCTTCCCTTCACCGTCAGCGTTTCTCCGAGCGATCCGGAGATCACGACACTCACCGTCGACGTCCCCGCGAACGCACTGCCCCCGGGGACGACCGTCACCATCAACACCGGCGTCTCGTTCTTCCTGCCGCCGCCGCAGTCGAATCAACTGTCCTTGATTCCCGTCGGAGGAGGCGCCGGCGTGGAGATCGACGCGGGCGGCGCCCAACCGACGAAGCCCGTGGCTATCCGCATCGTCTATGATCCCGCCGCGCTTCCCGCCGGTCGCGACCCCAAGTCTTTGATCATGGCGCGCTACGATACCGTGTCGGCCCAGTGGACCTTGCTTCCCACGACGGTCGAACCCGGGATCCGCACCGTCACCGGGTGGACCGATCACTTCTCTTTGTTCGCCCCCTTCTTCGGCGTGGCCGCGACGGCGTTCGACGCGGTCCAAATCTTCCCGGTGCCCTGGGAACCGGGTTCGGGGGGATCGTTCGACGCCCAACGCATCACCTTCGCGAAGCTTCCCGCGGGAACCGAGGTCCGCATCCTTTCGATCCACGGGGAAGACCTGGTCAAACTGACGGCGCCGGCAAGCGGCGTCGTTTCCTGGGACGGACTCAACGGCAGCGGCTATCCGGTCGCGTCCGGCACCTATCTTGTTCGATTCAAAAGCGGCGGGGCGCATGCCGTCCGCCGCGTGGTGGTGATCCGATGAGGGCGGCGATCGCGCTCCTTGGGGTCCTCCTCCTCGCGGCGCCCGCGGGCGCGCTGCAATCCAACCGCGGCGGCGCGGCGATGGAATTTTTGCGCGTGGGGGCCGGCGCGCGGGCGCTCGGGATGGGCGACGCCTTCGGCCCCATTGCGGAGGGACCCAACGCGATCTATTGGAACCCGGCCGGAATCGTTCAAAACGGGCGCCCGGAAGCGTCGTTCACGCACGTGGAAATGCTTCAGTTCTTCCACCACGAGCACGCCGCCTATGTGCATCCGTTTCCGAAATCGCGAAACGCGATCGCCTTCTCGGCGACTCTGTTCACCCAGGACAAGCTCGATCTCGTTTCCAACACCAATCAGCTTCTCGGAACCTTCGCGCCCCACAGCGAAGCCTACACCTTCGCCGCCGCGCACGCGTTCGGGGCCGGGGACACGGTCGCCGACAGCGGAAGCTTGTACGACTTCGAGGACCGGCCGATTCACGAGGTGAACCGCAGCGGCGACCAAGGACGCAACTTCCGGGCCGGCAACGCGATGGTCGGAATCGCCGGAAAGTTTCTGACGGAAACGCTCAACACGCGCAAAGCGACCGCGTTCGCCGTCGACGGCGGCCTGCTCCTAAGGCCGGAGACCATTCCGGAATTGGCGCTCTCAGCCGTCATACGAAACGTCGGGTCGCGTCCCAAATTCCGCGAAAAGCGCGAAGTCCTGCCTACGGAATTGTCACTGGGCGCGGCCTACAGCAATTCCGGAGAAGGCCGGCGCTTTATCGCCTCCTTCGAGGCAGGCATCCCGTTCTACGGGACGCCTTACGGGAAGGCCGGACTTGAATATTCGGCGGGCATCGGTTCGGTCGGCTTTATGTCCTTTCGGGCCGGGTATAAATCGATTTCAGTGCCCGCGCTCGGGGGGATCAGCGGAATTACCGCCGGCGTCGGCTTCGGCCTCGGCAGGATCGATTTCGACTTTGGGTTCCAGCCTATGGCGGAACTCGGGGAGGTCTATCGCGGAAGCATCGGGATCAGGTTTTAACGGATGACATCACGAGCGACAACGATGCGAACGGTTTTGTGCGGCCTGCTGTTGACGGGGGCTGTTTTCCCGCGCGCCGACGCGGCCGAGAAATTCGACGCACGCCTGCGCTCGCTGGAGCGGAGCGCAGCGACCGGAGGCTACCGTCCCCAAGACGTCGACGCTCGTCCGGGAACGGTATTTGTGCCGGTGTTTTTGACCCTCTCCCCTGGGGCGACGAAGGCCTCGCTCTCCGCCCGATACCCGGAGGCGCTGTTCTCCGGGGTGCACGGGAACATTCTCACCGGACGCGTGCCGCTTTCCTCGCTCGGGGCCCTCGCCGCCGATCCGGACGTCTTAAAGGCCGAGGCGGGGACTCGTCAAAAGCGGCTGCTCGACGTGGTCAAGTCCTCGACGACTAGTTCGGGCATTTTGCTGGGGGTCGTCGACGCGACGTACACAAGCTTCGGAAGCCGCGACGGCAGCGGGGTGATTCTCGGCATCGTTGACAGCGGCGTCGACTTCACGCACGACGACTTCATTAAATCCGGGGCCAGCCGCATTCTCTACCTGTGGGACCAAACCGATGAAAACGGCTCGCCCGGAACCTTTCATCCGGACGGCTTCACGGTTGGAACCGAGTGGTCTCAGGCGCAAATCACCGCTTCGATCGCGGCCGGCCCCCCCTACACCGTTCGTCAAACCGATTCCGACGGCCACGGGTCTCATGTCTTGGGAATCGCCGCGGGCGATGGAAGCGCGACCGACGGAGACATCCCCGCGGGAACCTTCGTCGGCATCGCTCCTGACGCGGACATCATCGCCGTCAAGACGACCTTGCTGAACACCGACATCGCCGACGGCGTGCAGTACATCGTCAATAAGGCGAACGCGCTAGGCAAGCGCGCCGTCATTAATGTCAGCCTCGGCTCCCACACGGGACCGCACGACGGAACCAGCAGCTACGAAACGACCATCGCCGCGATCGCCTCCACGCACCCGGTGATTGTCGCAATGGGCAACGAAGGGAACGACTCGATCCACGCCTCGACGACGGTCTCCTCCGGGAGTCAAACCACGCTTCAGTTGACGCGCACCGCGGGGATCGCCTCGATCGAAGCGGAAATCTGGATGCCGTCGGGGGACTTCTACACAGTGACGGTCAGCACCGCGCCCAACGGCAGCGGAGCGGTCAGCGCGAACCCCGGCGAAGACGTCTCCAGCTCGATCAACGGCGACACGATTCAGATTTTCAATTCCCCCGGAAGCCACCCAAACGGAGACCGCTCGATCACGCTTCAAATCGACAAATCCCCGAACATCGCGGGAACGGATTTCTATGTCAAGCTGCTGAGAAACGGAAACTCCGGATCGGGCCGCCTGGACGGCTGGCTCACGACCTTCTCGGGAGTCGAGTGGGCGTCTTTGGTCGATTCGAGCCAAACGCTCGGCGTTCCGGCCACCGCGCGAAACGTCATCACCGTCGGGGCTTACTGCTCCAAACGCACCTGGACGGCCAACGACAACGGCGGCTACTTCGACACGGACTGCACGCCCGGGCTGCTTGGAGACATCGCCGCTTTCAGCTCCCTGGGTCCGACGCGCGACGGGCGGATCAAGCCCGACGTCGTCGCCCCGGGACAGCGCGTCGCCTCCGCCTATTCCAAGGACCTCTCCGGAGAACCGATTTCCAACATCCACCAGGACGGCAAGCACCGCCTGATCAACGGCACCAGCATGGCCGCGCCGATCATCGCCGGGGCGGCGGTCTTGGCGTTGGAATCCGACCCGGACATGACCGTCGAAGAGTTCCGCGCCATCCTCTCCAGCCAAGCGCGCGTGGACGGAAAAGTGACCGCGCACGGCTCGGTCCCCAACACGATGTGGGGAAGCGGGAAGGCGCGTCTCTTCGGCTGCGGGGAAATCATCGTATCCTCGGCGACTTCGATCGCCGGCAGCGTTGTCGGAACCTCGTCGATTTCCTATTCCTGGTCGGTGATCGGCGGCGCCGCGAACTACAACCTCTACGATGCCGCGTCGTTGTCCTTTCTCTCCAACACCGGGACAACGACCTTTTTACGATCCTCGCTGCAGCCGAACACCACCTACGCCCTGCTGGTCCGCGGCAATAACGCCTGCGGCGAGGGTCCTTCGGGAGTCTCCGAGTCCACCTCGACGCTCTCGATTCTCACCTTTACGCCGTCGTTTACGGTATTCGACTCCAGCATCACGGCGGTCTACGGGACGCTGCCGGCCGCGCCCCGCGCCTCCTCAAGTTTCGGCTACCGCTTGGACGCGTCGACCGCCCCCGACTATTCCGGAACGATTCTATCCTCGCAAACAACGAACAATCAGCTCGGAACGCTTACGGTCACGGGACTGCTTTCCTTCAACACCTACTACCTCCGCCTCGGAACCCTTAACGAGACCGGAGGAGTCAACTTCGCGCTGCAAGGCCCTCAATTCACCGGCTCGACGCTCAATCCTCCAGGACCGGCCGCCTTCTCGAATGTCGGCGAGACCCAGATCCAAGCCAACTGGACGCTCAACGGGAACTCCACGGGACTTGAGTACATCGCCCAAGCCTCGACCGCGACCGATTTCAGCGGGACGCTGCGCAGCAGCACGACCTACGCGCTGAGCGCCCTGTTCACCGGCCTGGAGATCAACACCCGCTTCTACTTCCGCGTGCGCGCCACGACCGGTCCCTTCGCGGTGATCGGCTTCGAGGAGACGAACGCGGTCGTTCCCGCGATCGCGACCCCGTCGTTTACGACGGTAAACCGGACGAGCTTCACGGTCGCCTGGGCGGTGGGGTCGAATCCGGCGGGGACGCTGTTCCGCGCCCAAGTTTCCCCGACTTCCAACTTCTCGGTGTCCGTTGTTTCTTCGGAAACCTACGAGTCCGCGGCCGCCTTCACCGGGGTCCTGGGAAACACGACCTACTACCTGCGCGTCGCCGCGATCGGCCTGGGCGGAACGATCACCGCCTACGCGGAAACCCGCTCCAGCGCGACGCTTTCGGGCGTCCCCTCCGCCCCCGCCTCCCCGTTCGTCGGCGCATTCGCCTCATCGATCACCGTACAATGGACCGGTCTGCCCAACTCACCGCAGGACGCGAGTTGCGAAGGATACCGGGTCGACGCCTCCACGAGCGCGGATTTCTCGGGGGCGTTGGTCACGGCCTTCAGCCCCTCAGCCGCCGTGCAGTCTCTGACGGTCACCGGGCTGACCGAAGATACGACCTACTCGTTTCGGGTCGGGGCGCTGAACTGGCACAACATCCCCCAATTCGCCGTGCTCGGAACGACGAAGACCTTCGGCACGATCGGATCTTCGGCCACGGTTCTCTCAGGCCAGCCGCTGTCTTTGGCGGTCTCCCCGTCGGTCCCGGAAATCACAAGCGTGCGCGTCGACATCCCCGCGGACACTTTCCTAGCCGGAACCACGGTGACGGTCAACGCGACATTGCCGGCGCCTCTTTCCCCGCCCGCGTCCACCCAAGGACAGGTCTCCTTCCTCTCCAGTCAAATCGGAATCGAGATCACCGCGAACGGGCAGCAGCCGGTGAAACCCGTCACGATCACCTTCACCTATTCCCCCTCCCAACTTCCGGCCGGGGTATCGCCGGCGTCTTTGGCCATCGGCCGCAAAGACGACGACGACCCGCGTTGGACGCTGTTGGCCACGACGCTCGACGCCTCGTCGGGGAAGCTGACGACGCAAACGAGCCATTTCTCGATCTTCAGCCCGCTCATCGTGACGGCCGGGTCCAACCTGGGCGGCATTCAGATCTTCCCGGTGCCTTGGAAAACGGGCAGCGGCGACCGCGACTTCGACTCGCAGTATCTGAATTTCACGAACCTTCCGCTGGACGCCCGGGTACGGCTGTACACGATCCTCGGAGAATTCGTTTGGGAGCAAAGCGCGCCCGCGACCGGACTCGTCCGCTGGGACGGCCGCAATAAATACGGAAAACCGGTCGGCTCCGGGACCTACCTCGTCGTCTTCGAACTCAACGGCGACACGTTGCTCAAGCGCGTGGTGGTGCTCCGATGAGACGCTCGGCTCTGGCGCTTCTTCTCGCGACCGCTCCCGCGCTTCCGGCGCGGGCGTTTCTCAACAACACGGGAGGGTCGACCGCACAATTTCTCGGCATCGGGGTCGGGGCGCGCGCCGCCGGAATGGGCGAAGCCTTCGGTCCCATCGCGGAAGGCCCGTCGGCGATCTACTGGAACCCCGCTGGTCTCGCCCGTCAGGAGGCGCCCGAGATCTCCTATTCCCACATCGAAATGATGCGCTTCTTTCACCACGACGCGTTCGCCTACGCCCACCCGGTACGCGCCTTGCGTGGAACGCTGGGCGTTTCCGCGGCGTTGTTTACGCAGGATTCCCTCGATCTGGTCACGAACCGGAACGTCCCGATCGGGGCGTTTCGACCTCACAGTGAGGTGTTTACTCTGGGATACGCAACGGCCTTTTCGATCGGGGATGACTTCCTCACCAACGACCGCGAATTCTATCAGGACCTTTGGTATCACCCGCAGGGGTTCCGTCCGCTCGACCGCGTCAACGAGATGTGGACCGGCAACCTGGCCGTCGGCCTCGCGGCGAAGCTGATTCAAGAGTCGATTTACGACGAGCATTCGACGGCGGTCGCGCTCGACGGCGGCGTCCATTTCCGGCACTCGGAGATTCAGCCGCTGACGTTGAGTTTTGTGTTCCGAAACGCGGGTTCCAAACCGAAGTTCGGGAGAAAGGCGGAGTCTTTACCGGCGGATGTCTCCGTCGGCGCGGCTTACGACGTGAGCGGGCGGGATAAACGGTTCTTGTCCGCGGTGGAGGCGGTGGTTCCCTATTACGGCAAGCCGTATGGGAAATTGGGTTTTGAATATTCGATGAATGTTCGGGGCGAGACTTGGGCGGCGGTGAGAACGGGCTATAAGAGTCTGACGGCTTTTGACTTGGGGCCGATGACGGGGATTACGGGCGGCATCGGGTTCGGGAATCGGCGTTTGGCCGTGGATTTCGCCTTTCAGCCGATGGATGCGCTCGGGGCGACGATGCGCGCGAGCGTCGCGTGGAGATTCTGAGCGGTGCGATTTAACAACTTGTCGTAGTCCGCATGACTCCCTATCCAAAACCAAATCGGCCCATCCGGTTTCCGCCCTTGTAATCACGAACGGCTTCCTTGGCAAGAGCCGCCAGCTTGCCGGACGCGACATCACTCTCGAATTGCTGGTCCCATACAGCGGCGTCGAATTCCTGGAACCACTTCCGAAACATGGCCAATTCCGAACGGCCGAGCTTCTTTACTTCTCTCTCAAGCAATTGGACCTTCGTCATACCCCCAGTTTAACCCCGGGAACAGCAAATCTCAAGACCGATCGTGGACTCAATGGACGCCGCTCCCCTCACATCGCCTTCTTGATCTCGCGAAACAGCCGCTTAAACCGTTCGTCTTGAACCACCGCGCTGAGCGAAGCGTTTAAAGCAAACCCCGGATCGTCCACCCAAACGTGAAATCCGCGTTCCTGGTAAGGCACCTCAAGCCGCTGAACCTTCACGCCGTAATGGAAAAGCTCCAGCGTCCCGGTCGTCCCGACCGGCGCTTCATCGACGACGACGCGCGCGCCGTTCCAGGAGAACATCTCCCCGCGCGGGAAGTCGTCCTCGGGAGCGTGAATCAGCGAATCGCCCAAGGCAATCGTCGCCGGACACATCGCGCAATTCCAACGCAAGGCGCTCCGCGTCAGCTGCGAGCGGAGAGCACGCGTTCGTTCCTCCACACTCCATTCCGTTTGAATCGCCGTATCGGTCTCCCCGTCCTCTTCGCTTTTAGTCAAGTCCTCGCGCGCGCTGTCGATGCCTTCGGGAGAAACAGCCAAGGCGTAGCGCTCGTCGTTCGCTCCCGTACGGATCGTAACGGTCCTCGGCCGATAGTCGAGCAGATGCATCAGCCCCAGCGCCAAGGAGCGTTCCCGTGGATGGCACTCTTTGTCGCCCAAGATCGGGGCGTAGGGATCCTGGAGAAAGCGATACGGGAAGGGCTCCCCGTCAAAACGGACCTCGTTGAAGAGCGTCTGTTGGGCGATCCGAACATGCGACGCGCCGGAGGCGACGGCGGCTCGAATCAAGAGCATCGACGCCCCGAACGTTCCCGGCAATTGAAAGCGCTGAAGCTTGCGGACCGCCCGTCGGCGATCGACGCGAAAGCCGCCGGCCTCCACGAAAACGCCGTCATCTGGAGACTCCTTCTCGGACATGCCCGACTAGGATAGCTTGGAAGAAGGGCTTAAGCCAGGCCGAGCGCGCGGCCGATCGCCTGGACGAAATTCGAGATGATGGAGAACGGACCGCCCTTGCCTTTCTTGCCGCTGCTGCAACCGCCGCCCTTGGCCGCTGCGCCGCCGCTTGCCGCGGCCGCCGACGGACACTGCCCGGTCGAGCAACCGCCCTTCGCCGCGGCCCCGGGAGTCGGAGGCGCCGCCGCAAACGAAGAGGGTTTCGCGCAGGTGCCGTCTTTGCAGCCCGTGATTTCAGACCCCGCGGGCGCGGAGACGTCCGGCTTCGCGCGCAGACCGCATTTTCCGTCCGGACACGCGTCCGAAGCGCCGGGAGTCTTCGCCTGCGCCTTGAACGGGTCCCCGCTCTCACAGGTCGGCGAGGAAAAGCGTGAGCCGATTTCGCGGTCGGGGATCTTTTCGAGCCGGCAGCTGCCGCTGTCGCAGCCGACGACCCGGTATCCCGCTGGGGGAGCTCCGTACGCGCTCGCGGAGAACACGGCCATCGCCGCCAAGGACAGCAGTTGGGATTTCAGGAGGCCCATGTCTTAATTATCGCCCGTGAGGCGATTCACGACCAGCCGCTATGGTCCCAACGGAAAACTGCCCTAAAGGCCTACGCTCGGTATTCGGCGTCGCCTAAGTTGCGGCGATCCGGTCGCTGCATTCGCGAAGCGGGCCCTGTCCGCTCAGGCATAAACCGCATCCCTGTCGACTTCAAAAGTCACGGATGCGTCACAACTCCAATCAAAGAGCAAAAGTGACAAAGTGACGGCCTGACACTCAGTAATTGAAATCAGCGAGGAAGCGATCCCATTTTCTTCTTTCTTTTCCACGTAAAACAGGATCAAAGGACTCGGTCCGGTAGCGCAACACGGTATACCCCGCAGCGCCGCGCGGGACGGCGACGATTTCTTCGTGCGCCCACTCGAACGCCCCGAGTCCTTCGCCGCCGAATCCTAACTGAAAAGACCGAGTCCATCGGGCCCGCTTAAGTCCCTTCACGGTCGCCGGCGCGGCCTTTTCGAACGCGTGTCCGACTCCGTTTTCGCGCACGAAGGCGTTCAAGGCGCGCTCGTGCGGAACGGTCGTTTGAGTCACGCCCACCGGAAGCAAAATTCCCGCCATAAGTCCCCAGGATAGAAATTTATTTCGCATCGCCGCCGCTCCAATGCTCGGGATTCTCCGCGCGGTCCTTCTCGACCAACGCGTAGAATTGCCCCCACGAAATCTTGCCGGTTCCTTCCGTTTCGAGCTCAGGCAGCCCTTGTTTTTTTACCAGATCGACCAAGTCCTTCTGATCCTGACGCATTTGGGCTTCGAACTTCAAGTAATCCGGATCGGTCGCAGAGCGGATCGTCGCGTTGAGCAGCCCCGCCGCCTTAGGATTCTTTTTAGGGTCGTCCTTGCCCGCCTCGAAATACTCCTTAAGATCCCCGACATAGCGAATCGAGTCGTCGGCCTGCTTCAGGTTGACCGCGTAGCGGCCCTTGCTTCCGTCGAGGTAGGAACGGATGTCCGAAAGCGCTTCCTTCATGTTATGCTCGGGACCTTCGAAATGCGCGAGAGCTTTTTCCTGCGCCGGCTGCCACAAATCGCGCTGCTGGATGATCTTCTCGCGCTTGCGGGTCAGATCGGCCAGGCGTTTCGTGTAGGCGGCGATGGGGTCTTTGCGCTCCGCGGCGTCGAGCGACATCGCGTAGCCCGGATGCCACATCTTCATGCCGTCCCAGTACGCCTGCGGGTTTGCGACCAGACCCTTGGTCTCCTCGGTGTAGTCGCTCGGCCTTCCGTCGTTGATTTGAGTCGAGACGAGGTAGCCGACCAAGCGCGCCGACTGCTCGTTGCCGAGGTCGCGCTGCAGCACTTCCCGGTACTCGGGAATGAGGCGGTCGGATTTGAGCTTCCAAACCAAATGGTTGAGTTCGTGGCCCATGTTGCTCGACGCGATCTCCAGTGCCTTCTCCCGGTCCTCCATGCGCATAAAACCTTCGTTGTAGTTGTACTGCCAACTCCCGTAAGTGGCCATGCCGCGGATTCCCCACAGGCTTTCCATCGTCGCCGTGTCGCCGTTCGGGGCTTTGTACGAACTCTTGACGATCGAAGTGCCTTCGTACTCCTTGGGCTGGATGGTGATTCTCAGGCCCTTGCGGCCGGCCTCGAAGGACAACTCCCGCAGTACGCGCCGGCCGACTTCGCTCTCCTGCAGTTTCTTGAGCATCGCCTCGGTAAACGCCCGGTCCTGCGTGTCGAGCACCGCGTTCTTCACCGCGCCGACCGCCTGCGCGACGAAGCCGTCGCCGACTTCCTCGCGCTGCCGCGGGAACATCTCGACGAGCTTTTCCAGTTCCTCCGCCGTCAACGCACGATCGGCGAGCGGGTCGGCGACCGACGCGACATGCAGGCCCTTTTCGGCGGCCGGGGCGGTTTCCGCCGGCGGCAGCGGCCGGTGCCGGGAGAAGTTGACGCCCAGCACGGCCGGAGGCGCTCCGAGGACGCCGGCCATCCGCACATTGCCGTCATAGGCGCCGGCGTGGTTGTGGGATTGGGTGAGGGTCTCGGCGCCGGAGAACGAACCGGACTCCGGAAGCGCCGCTTGCGCGATCGAAGCCGCCGCCAATAGAACCGCGGCCGAAAAGCTGAGCATGGACTTAAGGGCCTTTGTCTTCATACCCTAAAGATGGGCGCCTTTGGGCCCGGGCGACAGTCACCAACGGCCCAGAGAAAACCTTCCCGAAGGACCTATGGCGGATTTGGGCCGCCTAACGGTAGTTGTCGAACTGGAGGTCGATTTCCCAGTCCTTTTCCTTTAAGAAGGCGATGGTCTCTTGCAAAGTGTCCCGGGATTTCGAGGTGACCCGTAGTTGATCGCCCTGGATCGCCGCCTGGACCTTCAGGCCGCTTTTCTTGATTTCCTTAACGATTTCCTTTGCTTTATCCGAGGGGATCCCCTGGGTAATCGTCACTTTTTGGCGAGCGGTTCCGCCGAGCGCGGATTCGATCTTTTCCGGCTGGAAATTCTTCACCGGGAGGCCCCGCTTGGCCATGCGGGTGATCAGGATGTCGAACAGCGCCTTGACCTTGAATTCATCCGCCGACTGCATCGTGATGCTGTTCGCCTTCGGCTCGAACTCGATCTTCGTGTCCGTACCGCGAAAATCGTAGCGGTTGACGATTTCCTTGAGCGCCACCTGGACGCTCTCCTCTACCAGCGTATAGTCCACCTTCGAAACCACGTCAAACGATGCGTCTTTCGCCATGTTAAGCGTTCTCCATCGGAAGATTCAGTTTCTGCTCTTTTGCGACCGCCTTGGCCTCGTCGTAGCCGGCGTCCGCGTGCCGGGCGACGCCAAGTCCGGGATCGTTGGTGAGCACGCGTTCCAGGCGCTTGTCCATCATCTCGCTGCCGTCGGCCACCGACACCTGTCCGGCGTGCAGAGAATATCCGATTCCGACCCCGCCGCCGTTGTGCACGCTGACCCAGGACGCGCCGGAGGCCGTGTTCAGCAAAGCGTTCAAGATCGGCCAATCCGCGACCGCGTCGGAGCCGTCCTTCATCGCCTCGGTTTCCCGGAACGGGCTGGCGACCGAGCCGGTATCGAGATGATCGCGGCCGATCACGATCGGAGCGGCCACCTTCCCCTTCTTCACCAAATCGTTGAAGCGCAGTCCCATCTCGGCGCGCGCGCCTTGGCCGAGCCAGCAGATGCGCGACGGAAGCCCCTGGAACTTGATCTTCTCGCCGGCCATCTTGATCCACCGGGCCAGCGCCTCATCTTTAGGGAACAGCTCGAGAACCGCCTTGTCGGTTTCGGCGATGTCGTTTGCCTCGCCGGAGAGCGCGGCCCAGCGAAAGGGTCCCTTCCCCTCGCAAAACAACGGCCGGATATAGGCCGGGACAAAGCCCGGAAAGTCGTAGGCGTTCTTCACCCCGGTCTTAAACGCCATCGTCCGGATGTTGTTGCCGTAGTCGAAGGTCGGCGTGCCGCTCTTTTGGATCGACAGCATCGCCTCCACATGGACGGCGATCGACTCCAACGCCTTTTTCTCCAAACCCTGAGGATCGCTTTCCCGCATCGCCGCGGCCTGCGCGAGCGTCATCCCCGCCGGGATGTAGCCGGTCAGCGGGTCGTGCGCCGAGGTCTGGTCGGTGAGCAGGTCGATCTCGACTCCGCGCTTCGCCAATTCCGGAAGCGCTTCGGCCGCGTTTGCGAGCAATCCGACCGAAAGCGGCTTCTTGGATTTTTTAGCCGCTTCGACGCGCGCGAGCGCCGCGTCTAAATCGGTTTCCATCGCGTCGAGGTAGCCCGTCTCCAGGCGCTTTTGGATGCGGGTTTCGTCGACTTCGATCGCGAGCATCACGCCGTTGTTCATGGTCGCGGCCAACGGCTGCGCGCCGCCCATTCCCCCCAAGCCCGCGGTCACGACCAGCCTGCCCGTGAGGTCTCCGCCGAAATGCTTCTTCGCCGCGGCGGCGAAGGTTTCGTAGGTGCCCTGCAGGATTCCCTGCGTCCCGATGTAAATCCACGAGCCCGCCGTCATCTGCCCGTACATCATCAAGCCCTTTCGCTCGAGTTCGTTGAAATGGTCCCAATTCGACCAGCGGCCGACGAGATTGGAATTGGCGATCAGCACGCGCGGCGCGTACTCGTGCGTGCGGAACACCGCGACGGGCTTTCCGGACTGAACGAGAAGCGTCTCGTCGTTTTCCAACGCGCGCAGACTGGAGACGATCTTCTCGTAGCAGGCCCAGTTTCGAGCGGCCTTCCCCCGTCCTCCGTAAACGACGAGATCCTCGGGCCGCTCGGCGACCTCCGGATCGAGATTGTTCATGAGCATCCGCAGGGCGCCTTCCTGCTGCCAGCCCTTGCAGCTGAGCGCCGTTGTGCGCGGGGCGCGGACGATTTGCGCCGTCGTCATGCGATCCCTCCGAAATGCCCTTTTGAAATCAACTCGTGCGCGGTTTCGATCTTCCCCGAAAGGGACTCGTCGCCCTTGCTTGCGGCGATGCGGCGGCGCAGCCGCCGCAGTCCTTCGGCGACTCCCTTGCCGGGTTTGAGCGGCCTGCGGCGCTCGACGGCCTGTCCCGCGGCGAGCAGTTCGATCGCGACGATGCGGGAACAGTTCTCGACGACGCGCTTGAGTTTATGCGCCCCCCACATTCCCATGCTGACGAAATCCTCCTTGTTGGCCGAAGTCGGAAGCGAGCCCACGGAGGCGGGGTGGGCGAGCGTCAAATTCTCGCTGGCCAGCGCGGCCGCCGCGTACTGCGGAATCATATAGCCCGATTCAAGCCCGGGGGTTTCGACGAGAAACGGCGTGAGGCCCGGGTGCGGAGCGCAGACGACCTGAAACAAGCGGCGCTCCGAGACGCCGCCGAGCGCCGTCGTTACCGTCGAGGCATGGTCGAAGGCGAAGGCGATCGCCTGGCCGTGAAAATTTCCGCCGGAAAGCAGATCGCGGCCGTCGACGATCGGATTGTCGGTGACGCTGCCCATCTCGGTCTCGACGACGCGCACCGCATGCTCGAGCGAGTCCAAGACCGCGCCGTGCACCTGCGGGACGCAGCGGAAGCTGTAGGAATCCTGAACGCGGTCGTCGCCCTCGATGTGGGCGAGCCGGATTTCGCTTCCGCTCAACAGGCGTCTCATCGCCGCGGCGGTGCGCACCTGGCCGGGATGAGGCTTCAGCGCAGAAATCCTGGCGTCGTAGGGCACGGGGGTTCCCATGATGGCTTCCAAGCCCATCGCCGCCGCCAAATTGGACGCTTCGAGCACCCGCAGCGCCCGCACGAGCGAAAGCCCGCCGACGGACTGCATCGCCTGCGTTCCGTTCGTCAAAGAAAGGGCTTCTTTCGCCTCGAGCGAAACGGGCTTCAGTCCCGCCGCGGCCAGGGCCTTCGCGGACGGCATCGTCTTGCCCCGGAACGTGCACTTGCCTTCGCCGATGATCGCCAGCGCCATATGCGCCATCGGCGCCAAATCTCCGCTCGCGCCCACGGAACCTCGGCTCGGGACGACGGGGAGCACTCCCGCGTTTAGCATGCGCACCATCAGAGCGACGATCTCCACCCGAACGCCCGAATGCCCGCGTGAGAACTCGTTGGCCCGCAAAAACAAAAGCCCGCGAGTCTCCGCCTGAGAAAGCGGGGAGTCCAAGCCGGCCGAATGCGAACGGACATAGTTGATCTGCAGTTGGCGTATCGCCTCCAAGGGGATTCGAACCGACGCCTGCTCCCCGAAGCCCGTGTTGACGCCGTAAATCGCCTGCCCGGAGGCCTGCGCCCGCAGCACCGCGCGCCGCGCGCCGCGGATGCGGTCGCGGGCGGGGCTCGTCAATAGAACGCGGCGGCCGTTTTCGGCGACCTCCACGAGGTCCCGCAGCTTCGCCGTCGATCCTAATTTAAAGGCGCCCATGGCTTACAGATCCACCAGTTCCCCGAGCGTCGAGGCCCCGCGCATCGAGAATTCCTTGAGGAAATAGCGAAAGATCTTGTCGAGCATCGCGACGTCGGCCCCGGCGCGGTGCCAACCCCTCGTCTCGACTCCGAGAGCCTGCGCGATCGTTCCAAGATTATTTCGCTCGAACGAGAAATGCCGGCGGGCGAGCTTGAGCGTGCACAGAATCGGGATTTCCGGCATCGCTCCGCCCGAGCGCTCAAACTCGGCGCGCAAGAACGCCTCGTCGAAAGGCGCGTTATGGCAGACCATCACCGTGCCTTCAAGAAGCTTCGCGACGCGCGGCGACAGCGCCCGGAAGGTCGGCTTGCCCCGAACCATCGAGTCGGTGATCCCGTGCACCGCCTGCGCCCCGAACTCGATGGGAACCTGGGGATCGATCAGTTCCTGGAAGGAATCAACCGCTTTCCCGCCGCGAACGCGGAGGATCGCCAACTCGCAAACGCGTCCGCCTCGCGAGGAGGAGAGCCCGGTCGTTTCCGTGTCCAAAAACGAAAAGGTCACCGCTTCAATCGGCAACGCGGCTTCCTCGCCGAGCGTCAGAGAAGCCCTCGGCTTCTCCGTTTTGGCCTTCCTGCGTCTTCCACGGACAGGCGTCCCCCGCAGGATATAAGTCACGGCCGCTCGATCGCGACGGCCACCGCTTCGCCGCCCCCGAGACAGATCGCGGCGACCCCCTTCTTCCAACCCCGCTTGGCGAGAGCGTGCGCGAGCGTGGCGACGATCCGGGCGCCGCTGGCGCCGAGCGGATGGCCGAGCGCGACCGCGCCGCCGTTGACGTTGACTTTCTCGAGGTCCAGACCGACCTCCTTGGCCACCGCGAGCGCGACGACGGCGAACGCCTCGTTGATCTCGTAGGCGTCGACCTCGTCCTTGTTCCAACCGACCTTTTCCAACAGCTTCTTGATGGCCCCGGCCGGGGCCGTTGTGAACCAAACCGGATCCTGGCTGAAGGTCGCCCATCCCGCGATCTTCGCAAGCGGCGTCCGCCCGTCCAAGGCTTCACCGGAAGCGAGGACCAGGGCTGCGGCGCCGTCGTTGAGCTTGGAGGCGTTGGCCGCGGTGATCGTCCCGTCCTTCTTGAACGCGGGCCTGAGTTTCTTGATCTTGTCGAGCTTGGCGCGGCCGGGCTCCTCATCGACGGCGATCCCGTCGATGGAGACCATCTCGTCGGAGAACGCGCCCTCGGCGACGGCCTTCTGAGCGCGCTCGTAGCTCTTGATCGCGTAATCGTCCTGTTCGTCGCGGGAAATCTTCCGTTCCTCGGCGCAGGTCTCACCGCAGATTCCCATGTGCATGTCGCCGTAGGGATCCCAGAGCCCGTCGTGGATGACCGCGTCGAGCAGTTTCCCGTGTCCGAGCCGGTAGCCGCCGCGCGCCTTATCGAGCAGGAACGGGGTCTTGCTCATCGACTCCATTCCGCCGGCGACGACGATGTCCGAATCCCCGACGAGGATCGACTGACATCCCATCATGATCGCCTTCATGCCCGAGCCGCAAACCTTGTTGACCGTCGTCGCGCCGGTGGAGGTCGGAATCCCCGCGCCGATCATGGCCTGGCGGGCGGGCGCCTGGCCGATTCCGGCCGAGACCACGTTGCCCATCACGACCTCGGAGACCGCCTC
>PFUL01000105.1 GCA_002790095.1 Elusimicrobia bacterium CG_4_9_14_3_um_filter_62_55
TATACATGTCAACTGTAGTCGCGCGCAAATGATGGGATTGTCTCTATCCTGAAACGACTTATCGGGAAAACCGGGGCGGGAACTTAGGATTAACTTGCGAACTCAGATCCGGGTTGCAGTGAGTAAAAATATCATTCTAAAACAACAGCTTTTCACATTTTCAACCTTGACAAATGTCAATCTCTCGCGCTATACTGAAGCACAACCTCCTTGCCCTTCGGGGTAGGGCGCAGGCCATCCTTCGGGGTGGCCTTGCATTTTTTACTACGGCGTCAGGATACGGTTGCGCTCTAAAATTCCACTTGAAATATAATAACAATTTTACACCCCCCAAAGCCCAAGTATATCACGTGCAGCGCGGTCCTGACTCGCGCTAATTTCGTCTCTCCGTCGTAGAAGTGGGTTTCTGAACAATTGGGACCTGGCTTTCTGTGGCTGGATATGATATACTATAGCTAATATAGAACATACATATATCAGGAGCAGCATGCTCAATCCCTCCGCTTCCAAGACGGCCTTGCAGAATCTCTTCCGCCGCACACCTATTGTTCAGCTTGACGCGCTCTGCCGAGTCTTGAAGACACGCTCCCAGATGAGCGTGTTCCGGCGCATCAAGCCGTTGGGTTACCTCACCAGCTACACTCACCGCAGCCGCTATTACACCCTCCGCAACATCCCACGCTTCGACGAGTTCGGGCTATGGTTTTGCGGCAACGTCGGCTTCTGTCAATCGGGCACGGTGAAGACCGCCGTGAAAGAATTGGTCGATAAGTCTGAAGCTGGTCGAACGCAGCAGGAACTCCAAAGCATGCTGCGCGTAAGGGTCCAAAATGCCTTGCTCGACCACGCTCGCGCCGGACGTGTCGGGCGCAAAGCCTTGGGCCAGAGGAACTGGCTTTACCTCTCCCCCACTGATTCGCGTGCCGCCAGGCAATGGGCTCGCCGGCAGGAGCAAAGGAAGCGGGCTACCGTACTTGTCGGACCGCTGACCGCTGCCATGACCGTCGAGGTGCTCGTGGAGGTTCTCAAATCCAGCCGGCCCCGGGTGATCGTGACGGCGCAAGAAGTGGTCCGCCGGCTCCACCACCAAAGCGTCAGCGTACCGTTGGAACATGTGCAGTGGGTCTTCGAGCGATACGAGCTCGCAAAAAAGGGGGGCCCGGACTCGCCACGCTCACGGCGTTGAGGGAGCAGTTGAGGTCTTTGCAGGCCCACTTCAGCAAAAAGTCTCTCGCCACCGGCGGCGTACGCGTCACCGTCAGCGAAGACCCGGGATCCTGTCCGGTCTGCGCAGGTCCCATGATCGTGCAGAAGTCCATTCCGTCCCGCCCAGTCCAAACCCTGGAGCATGGTCCCTTCCAGCTTCGGGAGATCGTGCACGAGTGCGCGGCCGGTTGCCGCCGCCCGGACGGGAGCCTTGTCATGCGGCGGGCCGCGACGGCGGCCAAGCGATTGTTGCCCAGGCGCAGCGTGGGCTACGACGTGATGGACTTTATCGGCCGTCGGCGATTTCTAGACAAGCGCCAGCGTGAAGAAATCCAGGCCGAACTCAAGAAGGACCATGGCATCACGCTCTCTACCGGCGAGATCAGCGACCTGGCTCGGCTGTATCTGGATTATGCGCGGCGGCTGCATGAAGCGTCCGCGCCGCGGTTGCGGCGGGCGCTGGCCCAAGACGGCGGCTGGCCCAAGACGGCGGCTGGCCCATGCACGCCGACGCCACCTGCGAGGACGGACGGGGGACGCTGCTGGTGATCCTGGCCGGATGGCGCCGATGGGTGTTGGGATCCTGGAAGATCCCGACCGAGAACGCCGAGGCGATCCTTGCCTGCGCCCGCTTGACGGTCCGGCGCTTCGGCGAGCCCTGCGCCGTGATGCGCGACCTGGGCAAGGCCATGATATCCGCTTGCGATGACTTGGTCGCCGGCCTGAGCGCCACGATAAAAGTGCTCGGCTGTCACGGCCACTTCCTCGCCGACATCGGCCGCGACCTGCTCAAGCCGGGGCACAACGCCCTGCGCGACGCCCTACGCCGCCTGAAGATACGCGGCGCTCTGCGGACCTTCGCCAGGGATATGGGCCGCGAGCTCGGCGGCGAATTGGAACCCGCCCGGGAGGGCTTCAGGAACTGGCAGCAGCAGGAGCCCGAGACCCACGACTTGCCCGCGGGCGCGACCGGTGTCGCCGCCGTCCGCGGCCTGGCTCAATGGGCCTTCGACTACGCCGCCGCCGAAAAGAGCCGCAACTTCCCCTTCGACCAGCCGTATCTCGATCTCTACGACCATTGCGTGCGCGCCCGCCGCGTCGTGGATGGTTGGCTGCGCACCCCGCCCAAGGATCGGCGCGTCCTGCGGGTCCTTAGGCGATTGGGGCGTACGCTGGACCCGCTGCGCCGGGAGCCCGGCCTCGTTCGCGTCGTCCGGGACCTGCGCGTGCGCGTGAATCTCTTCGACGAGCTGCGCGAGACCCTCCGGCTCTCGCCCGGCTCCTACGGCCGCAGCCGGCCTGGGTCCAAACAACCGATGACGCTTCGACAGGCGAGGAAGGAACTTCGCGACATCCGTGCCGCGCTTGCGCGATTCACCGCCTCCCTACGAAAGCGCCGTCCACAGCGGGGCCCCGCCCAGGACCTTCGCGAGGCGATCGACGTCATCCTCGACCATCTCAAGAGGCACGGGAAGTCCCTCTGGGGACATGAAGTCCGCCTCCCCGCCAAGGCTGGAGGCGGTGTGCGCCTCGTCGAGCGGACGAATAATCTGTGCGAGCATTTCTTTCACGCCTTTAAGCACGGGGAGAGGCGGCGCAGCGGAAGGAAAAACCTCGCCCGGGACTTTGAACTGCTGCCTCCCGAGAGCGCCTTGGTTCAGAACTTCGATTGCCCGGACTATGTGGCGATCGTCTGCGGAACGCTTTCGCGCTTGCCGCGCGTCTTCGCGGAAATGGATGCGGCCAAGCGGCGCAAATCTCCTCGTCGGCAGGAAGGCGCCCAACGAGAAGTCCCGGTCCCGCAGCCCATCATCGAGACGGGGTCCCTGCCCATCATCGACCGGCGTCTGATCCGCTCCGAGGACATGCGGCGCAGGATCAACGCCGTCGTCCGCAGCCGACCCCCACGGATCACGATTTCAGGGAGATTTGGGGCCTCTGCAACCGTATCCTGACGCCGTAGATTTTTTATGGGCAACAAATCACCTAAGACCAACGTCTACATCGACGTCTTCAACCTCTACTTCGGCGCGTTGAAGGAGTCACGGCACAAATGGCTGAATTTGGCCGAATTCTGCCGGAAACTACTTCCCCGGAAAGTCGGAGTTATCAACCCGCAGCTCCACGGGCATCCCAGCAAGCCCCTCATTCAAAACGCCACTTTCTTCCGCCAACTTCGCGCGTCCATCCTCGCCAGTTGCCAGTTTCCCAGCCCCCTAACCGACGCCACGGGGACATTCCACAAACCACCAAGCTGGTAGCCGGTACCGCATGCGGTGCCAAACGCGGGGCCTCCGGCATCAACCGAAAGAATTCGCCGTCAAAGACGGCTGACGAATTTCCCTTGGGAAACCAAGGCCTTCAGGCGGGAGCAAAAGGCGGGAATTCACGTGCGAGGCGAGTGCCCTACCCCCGAGTCGCCCCCCCTACCCCACCTCCACAAACATCACCCCGCCGCCGAATCCGAACCCCGTCACCCCTCTCGAAAGAACCCGCCCCGCCCACGCCGCCGCCTGAGACTGAAACGGCTTCGCGATTTCCAAGAGAGCAAACAACGGCCACGGCACCGGCTCCTTAAACCGAAACCCCAGCCCCCCGTCGACGGAAAAAACCGATCCGATCGGATGCAGCGCGTGAACCCCTTCGAGCAGCGCGTCCAACCCCGCGTCCCCCAACTTCCCGAACACCGACCCCTTCGGAAATTTCACGGGGGCCGAAACCTTCCCGTCCGACGAAAACCGCACGGGGCCCTTCGGCAAATCGCTCATTTCTTCGCCTTCTTAGACAACACGTTCCGTGCCGCCCCCGAATGAAACCCCGTCTCCCCCAACCGGAACGCCCCCGCGTGCTCCCCGATCTCCTTTCGCGCCGCCGCGACCGACGCCGGGTCGAAGTCCAGCATGTCGTGATACTGCAGCATCAACTCCCGCCACATCCGCAGCGTCAAGCGCGCGCCGAACTCCGTCAATCGCCCGTAGCCCGATAGGGTCCGCAGCATCAACTCCGTATGGAACAACCGCTTCGCCGCGTTGCGCTCGATCGAATGCCGGTCCTTTTTGGAAAAGGACATCTCCCGAAGCGCCCGGATCAAAAACCGGCCGACTCCGATGAACGCGTGGGCTCCCAACAACATCCCCCCCAAGCGCCTCGGATCCGGCCGCAGCGGAGAGTACACGATCTCGCCCCCCTGGCCCGGCAGCAGCAGCGGGTCGACGGCGAACAGCAGGTTCAGCTTCTGATGGCAGAATTCATGAACGATCGTCTCGGCCTGCAGCAGGACGTCGTCGGTATGCGACAAACAAAACGCGCCTCTTAAATCCCTATAAGAAGAACTGACGCTGCCCATGCTGCTTGGATTCTCCAACGGAACTATGACGCGCAGAAAATCCGAAATCTCTTTATGAAGCGGTGCATCGAAGCGCTCGATCAGCCCCATCGCCGCCGCCAGCACCGACGCGAAGCGCGCCTCATTCTCGAGGGAAGGACGCAGCACGCCGTGCACCTTGACAGGCTGCAGGATCAGCGGATCACGGTAATCCAACCACAAAGATTCCGTGACCGGCGTCAGCTCTTTCGCAACGCCTCCCTTCGCGCGCACGGCCCCGCGGGAAACCTCGACGAGCGCGTCCTTGCCGGCCATCGCCTTCGGAAACTCGAAATAGAGATGCGTCCCGGTCAAATGCACGCGCGCGTTCGGGTCGACGCGCACCGGAAACGAACAGGTTGCGCCGCTCAGCACCGCCTTCGCCGCGGCGAAGTTCTGCAGAAACGGGAAATGCAGCTCCCACTCGGCGGCGGGACGGTCCCCTGATTTAAAACTCCGCCCGACGGATAGCCAGCAGTCCATTGCGGGGAAGAGCAGCAGCGAATCGGGACCGGCGGAAAGATAGGAAACGGTTTTGTCGAGGCCGAAGCGCTTGAGCGAAGCGGGACCTTTCTTCGCCAAGGCCCCCAACGCTTTCAGCTCGCCCCGCGCCTGCTTCACGCGCAGGGAACGCACCGCGCGCCATTGGGCGCCGGCCCCGCCGCCGAGCACCCAACGGCCCTCATCCAGCTTCACGCGCCGCCCTTCGGGTTATTCTCTTCCCAGGTCTTCGTGATGCCGAGCGGATCGGCGCCGCCCTCGTCTTTCTTGAGCTCGGCGATCTCCGCCTCCGCTTCGGCGATCAGCCGCTCGATCTCGCTTTTCTGATCGGCGGAAAGCTCCGCCTCGAGCTCGGCGGCGGCGCCGGAGGAGGCGATCGCCGGGACGAGCGCCCGCGAGACGATGTACTGCATCGTCTCGCGGTTGGCCGATTCGAGCTTAAGCCGAAGGGTCTGATTCTGCACCTCGCGATCGAACAACGCCCCGAGCGCCTCCAACCCCCTTGCGTCGAGCGTTTCCTTCGCGTGCAGCGAAACAACGACGCCGTCCTCGTCCTCGGAGAGATGGGCGTAGGCGCGGTCCGCCATCACATGCGCCGCCATCCGCACGGCCTCCAAGGGCCAGCGGCCGGGCTCGACGGTTACGACGACTTCGTTATCGCTATCCTCCACGCTGTGCTTCACGAAACGGCCTCCTCGGCGGCGTCCACCGGCCGGTACCGGTCGCCCGACAGGCGCACCGGTCTTTCTTCGACAATCGCCCGGATATCGGGGGCGCCCATGTACTTCTTATAACTCCGGTGCACCCCGACGCAAGCCTCCCGGTATCGGCAGCGCCCGCATTCGGGATGGTTCTCCTCGATCTTGATGTCCGACAGCGTGTTGTGCACGAACGGCCACAGCCGCGTTGGGAGCGTGCACAGCGGGAAATGGTAAAGGCGCACCTCTTTGAGTTTTTTGAGATCGTCGTAGCAGCGGTCGACATGCTCCGCGCACTCGGACATCGGCATCGTCAGACGCTCGCGGTATTTCTCGGCGAAGCCTTCGATTTCGACGAAGAGAAAACATAAGCGGTCGATCTCGGGAAAGCGCTCAACGAGCATCGCGATCAACCCGTCCAGATGCTTCACCTGGATGCGGGTCAAGATCACGCGAACCTCGACCTTTTGATTTCCGCTGCGAGCGTCGAGCGCGTGCCGCAGGCCGTCCATCGTATTGGCGAAGCTTCCCGGCGCGCGGGAAATGCTCTCGTGGGTTTTCGCGTCGTAACCGAAGACGGGGATGGCGGTCTCGAAGTGATCGCCGCCGATTGCAAACGCGCTGCGGCAGAATTTCTCGTAGGTGAACATCCGCCCGTTGGTGAGCAGACGGATCAGCCGGGAGGGGAATTCCTTGCGAATCAGCCCGAGGATCTTCAGGAAGTCGGGGTTCAGCGTCGGTTCGCCGCCGGTGAGGTTGAAGTAGTCGCTGACCTGGTCGAATTTCAGAAAGCGGCGATGGCCCTGTTTATACTCCTCGATCTTGCGGGTGATCACCTCCAGCGTGTACTTCTCGCGCGTCCCGCGGAACCCTTCGACGGGATTCGAGCAGAACACGCAGCCGATGTTGCAGTCGGGCCAAATCGCAAAATCGGGCATCTTATTTAACGGGCCTCAGCTCCGAATCGCCGCGGCGCTTGAGATATTCCTTCCAGAGTCCTTCGCACTGGTCGTATAGGCGGCAGCCGTCGCAGACGGGCGGCTTGATCCGGCCGTGCACCGCGCGCGACCCGCCGACATCGTCGTTTTGAAAATCCGGGGCCCAGTGGCGCGTGCGGAAAATCCGGGTCTCGCGGATTTCGGAGATTTGGTCGAGATAATCCTCGAAGTGGCACAGCGGAACGTAGCGGACCGTCCATTCCCGCGTCCCCCCGGCGCGGCCGATGTCGAGCATCTCGCGCATGTACGGGGCCGCCTCCGAGATGTTGGGGACCTGCGCCTCGAACTGCGAAAACGCCCCTCCGTAGTTCGGATCGACGAAAATAAACTCGGCGTGCGTCAAATTCAGCTTGAGAAAGAGTTTTCCGATGTCGGGGATGCGGGTCATGTTTTTGCGAGTCACCGTGCAGTTGGCGTGGATGCGCTTGAGGCCGAAGCGGCGGACGTTCTCGATTCCCTTCATCAGTTGGTCGAACGCGCCGGGCACAGCGGTCATCGCATCGTGCAGGGCCGCGTCGTGGCCGTGGATGGAGAAGATGATTTCGCTGACCCCCGATTCGACCGTCTTCTTGGCGAAGTCCTCGTAGAAGAACATCCGGCCGTTGGTCACGACGACGATGTCGTCGAAGCCGAGCTTCTTCGCGGTGCGCACCAGCGCGATGAAATCCCGGCGCATCGTGCTTTCCCCGCCGATCATTTCCAGATACGTGACGCCCTTGGCCCGAGCCTGCACCATTTCCTTAATGATCTGCTGGGTGCTCTTGTCGGGAACGTCCCGCTTATTGAGATCGATGCAGAAATGGCAGTGGCTCGAACAGGAAAAACCCGTGAAAAGCACGAGTTTTTCTACTCTTTTCCCCTGCGCCTGGGCTTTGATTACCGATGCGGCTTTGGCCATGTCTTTCCTTAGTATGGGGGCATATCGACGCGGTTTCAAGCGCGCGCGATCCGCTCCAGCTCGGCGCCGATGGCGCCTAAGTCGATTTGATAATTGGCCAGTTTATCGAGAGTCTGCTTCGCCTCGGCAAAGCCGCGTTCGAGTCCCGGTCCGCAGGGCCGCGCCGCCTCCGCCTCGGCCCTGCGCCGCGCGCCCACCAGAAAGACCGCATCATCGTGGTGGAGCGCGGCGATCGCCGCGGCGGGATCGGCGCCGAGGCAGTCGATCAAGAGACGGGGAGCCGCGGCGCCCAGCCGGGCGAAGCGTTCGCCGTTGAGCGCTGTTTGCAGGCGGCGGAAGGCGACCCTCGCCAGTGAATGGCCCACTTTCCCCAAGAGTGTCCGGTACGACGCCCGGATCGACTCGGTCGGCGCGGCCGACATCCGCGAGGCTAGGATCCGGTCCACCGATTCGTCAAGCTCCCAGGGCCGCAGCCCCAAATAGAAGGCGGTCTCCGGCTCGCGCGTGAGCGCCTCCAGCGCGGCCTCCAGCGCCGCGTCGAAGCGCTCGAGCGAGTGCAGCGGCCGGATGACGACGGCGTCCTTGGGCGGCGCGGTCCACAGCTCAACCACCGGGCTTCCCCTTCACCAGCAGCGAGACCAAATCCCAGCGCATCCAGAGCGTGAGCGCCCCGCCGACGAAAATCCAGGACGCGAACGGAAGCGTCCGTTTCAGCGACACCGTTTTCAACTCGTATTCATCGCACCATTCGCGCACAGCTTCGACTTGGTACGGAAGAAGTCCGTCGGGATAGAGGCGGTGGAAAACAGCGTCGTAAAATTCTAAATCGGCTTCTTTAATCTCCGCGAGCGTGGCGGTCGAAAGAACGTCGTAGGGCTTCAACTGCCCGGCCTTGACCTCGATGGAGTCCTCTTCAAGAAAGGATTCCACTAAAACGTAGATCAAACCGCACGCGGTCCCCCAGACGGCCCAGGTCAGCACGCCGCCGGGGCCGGCCCAGCCGATCAACTGCGGGCCGACCATCATCGCGAACATCATCCCGATCCAGAAAATCACGAGGAAGCGCTCCGAGACGCCCAGGAAAACGCGCACGGAGAACGTCCCGATTCCAAAGGCGGAAAGAAAAAAGGCCCACTGAGTCCAACTTCGCCAAAGCAGCGCGCCGTCCCCCGGGAGCGCCTGCATCCAGCCCCACGACAGCGCCCCCGCCAGACAGATCCAAAAGAGCGTCCGCGAACCCAGCAGGCGGCGCAGTGCGTCGACGACAAGAAAAATCACGAACCCGGTGAGCGGGCCCGGCAGCCAGGAGACATCGCGGCGGTTCACGATCCAAACCATCGCGGCGGCGCCGGCCAAGGTCATCGCCAGTCCGTCCAGCAACGCCCCGCCGTAAGTCCCGGGATTCTTCGCCAACTCGGCGCGAGCGCGGGCGAAGCCCGCGCGCAGGCTTTTCATCAACTCCCGCTGGCTCTCGCGCAGGTAATCCGGCATGCGGCGAAGTCCCATCGCGAACAGAAACCGCGCCCGCCCCCGGAGCTTTTCCCGCCACACCCACCACATCGTCCGCAACACGACGAACAGCGCCGCGGGGATAAAGATATTGATCAGCATCGCCAGCGTCATTTTCCACGGCAGCAGAGGCGAGAACGGATCGAGCACCGGCATCCACAGCGCCAGGAGCATGAACAGCTTCGCGTCGCCGGCGGGCCAAAGCCCCATCCGCCACATCCCGATCGCCACGGTGACCGCGATCGCCCCGTGAGCCGCGGCGTTTCCATAGAAACCCCCGAGCGGGGGCCAGGGACTCGCCTCGGTAAATAGCGGATACCCCGCCGGCAGCGTGTACGCGAAGCCCGCGCAGAGGAAATAGGCGGTCAAATGCGAATTCGGGATTCGGCGGGTCGAGTCGTCGAGGTGCACGAGATCAGCGGCGGCGATCAAAAGCGGCAGAAACAGAATCCAACGCAGTCCGACGCCGAATTCCATCATCGGCGGAGGGCCTCGAACGGATGAAAGGGGAAACCCGTCGGCGCGAGTCCCGAGGGACGCTCGACCGGCCGGAGATCCCCGGCGCCCATTTTGCGGGCGTATGTCTTGTGAATTCCGACGCACGAAAGACGGACCGGACAGTCGCGGCATTCGAGCTTGAAGACCACCTTGCGGGGATCGAGGGTGTTCCACACGAACGGCCAAAGCCGGGCGGGAAGCGCGCAGAGCGGAAAGTGGTAGAGGCGAAGCTCCCGAAAATCGCGCAGAATCGAATAGAGCGCGTCGAGTTGGCGCGCGCACTCGGTCATTTCGATCTTCAAGTCGTCGAAGCGCCACTCCGAGCGTCCCTCCATCTCGAAGAAGATCAGCGTGACCCGGTCGGCTTCGGGAAAGCGCTCGCCGATGAACTTCAGCGTCGCGCGCAAGGACGGCATCTGCAGCGCGGTCAGCACCATCCGGATTTCGACGCGCTGCCCCTCTTTGCGCAGGCGAAGCAGGTTCTCGATGCCGCGCACGGTCTGTGAGAACGCTCCCTTCGCCGCGCCGGCGATCCGCTCGTGCGTTTCGGCGTCCGGACCGCAAAGGATCACGCCGGTTTCGAACGGAATTCCGGCGGCGTCCAAAAGACGGCGCGCGAACGGCTCGCTCGCGAGAGTGCGGGCGTTGGACAGCATCCGCAATTCCCGTTCGGGAAACTCACGCTTGATGTGCTCGAGGACGTCGAAAAATCTCGGATGCATCGTCGGCTCTCCTCCGGTCAGCGTGAAGTAATCGCGCACTTCGTCGAATTTCGCGAAGACGCGCTCCCCGCCGCCGGCCTTATGCCGGGCAAGCTTTTCTTTGAGCGCCTCGAAGGAATGCGCCTGGGCCTGCTCGCGAAAATCCCCGGTCGGGTTCGAGCAGAACGCGCACGCCTGATTGCAGTCGGTCCAAAGCGGAACGTCAGGCACGGCGGCAGACCTTCCTGGCGGGGCGGCGGCCCCGCCGTGCCGGCGGTCTTCGGGTTTTTGGCATCGCCGGCCTCCCGACGCAGGCCCTGTAGTACTCGCAAAGCGCGTCGAGGAAGCGATCGACTTCCCGGGCCGTATTATACGCGAAGAAGGAAAGGCGGACGGTCTCATGCAGGCGAAGACGGCCGTGCAGCAGATTGGCGCAATGCTCCCCGACGCGTACGGCGATCGAGTCCCGCGGAAGATCCTGGTCCAAAAAAATGGCGAGATCCGACGCGGAAAAGCGCTTGTCCTGCACATGAAAAGAGACGATCGATCCCTCGACAAGACGGCGCTCCTCGCCCAGCACCCGCGCCCATCGCAAATCCGAAAGTCCCCGGACGCTTCGGCGGACCAAGGAGGTGATGTGCGCGCGAAGCGCCGGACGGTCGACGCGTTCGTGCAGGCGCAGGGTTTCCCCGAGCCCGACGATGCCGGTATAGTTTTGAATCCCCCCCTCAAAGCGCCGCGGTGCGTCCAAATAATCCGGGCGCCAAACCCCGCCGGAGCGCTTGAGACCCGCGACGGTGCCGCCGCCTGGCTTATGGGGCTCAAGGGTGTTCAGAAGATGCTCTTTTCCGTAGAGGACGCCGACGCCGAACGGTCCGCCTAGTTTGTGCGCGGAAAAGGCCGCGAAATCGACGCCGGATTCCTGCACGTCCTCCCGATGAGATTGCAGGTACTGCGCCTCGTCGGCGAAGACGAACGCCCCCGCGTCGTGCGCCAGATCGCAGACCGCGTCAAGCGGAAGAACTCCGCCGAAAACATTCGAGGAACGGGGTATTGCGACCAGCATGGTTTTCTTCGATACGAGCCGGGCCAACGACTTAAAATCGAGACGCCCCCGTTTCGTCTTCGCGACGATCAAGGACAAGCCGTCGCGTCGGGCGCGCTCGTAAAACGGCAGGTAGGCGCTGTTATGCTCAAGATCGGTCACGATGATCTCGCGCCGCCCGGGTGACGCGGGAAGACCCCGCGCGAGGAGGTTGACCGCTTCCGTGGTTCCCGAGGTAAAGACAATTTCCCTGGGGGAGGCCGCTCCTAGATACGCCGCCGTCGCGGCACGCGTTTGGGCGACGGCCTCCTCCGACCTGCGGGCGAGGGCGTGCATCGACCGGCCGCCCGCGCATCCGCCCCCTTGCAGGGCGAAATCCCGCATTTTCTCCGCGGGCGCGCGCAGTTTCAGCGCCGTACAGGCGTTGTCCAGGTAGACAAGCCGCTTGCGTCCTTCGACAGCGCGCAACAAGCGAGGGAACTGTCCCCTCCCCAATCCGAAGAACGTCTCGCGACCGCCTCCGTGGGCGGCCCGCGTCATCGAATCTTAAGTTCCGCTGCCGTGCGAGCCGTGCGAGCCGTGCGAGCCGTGCGAGCCATGCGAGCCGTGCGAGCCGTGCGAGCCGTGGCTCACGTGGCTGCCCTGGCCTCCCGAGTTATGGAGGTAGTTGTTGTGCGTCGCCGGGACCGGCGGCGGGTTCAGCAGAGCCGATCCGATCAGTCCTAGCGCCACCGCCGTCTTCACGACGTCCTTCTGCACGATTTTCCCCTCTTCACTCGACAGGAACACCGAGGCGTCCTTCGCCGGCTGGACGATCAACTTCTTCCTGCCCCCGGCTTTCTTCGGGACCTTCTTCGCCTTCTTTTTAGCCATATCACCCTCTCGTTGCGACTGCCTTCCCCCCTCCCTTCCGGAAGGAGCCCTCACGCGCTGTCTTGGATTCTTTCTTCAAATTCCAAACGTACCGACCGCCGTCGCGCCGACGCGCGACACGCCCCATCTTCGCGAGCCACTCCGCGGCCATCACGATCGCCGGCCCGCCGCGGCAGTCCTGGCAGAGCGGAAACCGTCTTGCCGCGGCCAGCAGCTGCCCCGTCGTCAGCGGGCCTTGCCTAAGCAGAGCGACCACGCAGCGCTCGTTCTCCGTCAGCACCCGCCGCCGTGGATCGAGCGACGGGGGGCGCACCCTCGAAGGGACTTTCTCCAACACCGGCTTAAAGATCGCGCCCCCGAAGCGCGCGTGGTACTTCGCGTCGATGCCCGGGCAACGCCGCCGGTACGCGCACGGACCGCAGCTGTCGAGCAAAAGCTTGTGCTTTTTAACCGTCGTATCCAGGTCGCGAGCGCTTCCATCGGGCTCGACGACCTGGGCGTTGTATCGGTGCCACCCGATCATCCTCTCCTCATAGCCCGGCATCAGGCAAGGAAGAAAATGAAGCAGGGTCGGCAGCTCCAGCCCCAAGTCTTCGAATATTTTAAGCGATTTCAACACCGGCCCGACGGCCTTTTCGAGCGGCAGTCCGATTCCGCCCGCCTCTTCGATCATGTTTCCCGAGTACAGCGGGTAGATGATCGTGTAGGTGGTGATCTGCAGGTTGTGAATAAAAAATCTGAAAAAGTCCGGCAAAGAATCGATATTCTCGGTATTCAGCACGATGTTGATGCCCAGGCGGCAATGGTGCTTTCTCAAGAGTTCAATAGCCTTCAGGCATTTATTGAATGCGCCGGGAATGGCCACGAGCCGATCATGCGTCGCCGCGTCCGCCCCGTGAATCGAAAATTTAACCGTCGTAAGCCCCGCGTCCATCAACCGCTTCACATAAGCCTCATCGGCCAAGCGCACGCCGTTGGTCTGCAGCCGGATCGACTCGAACCCGGTTTTCCGGGAGAATCGGACGAGCTTGTCGAGATAGGGAAGCACCGTTGGATCGCCTCCTGAGATCGCGAGCTTGCGGTAGCCGGCCCGGTAGCCCGCAAATACATGCTTGCAGGCCTTCTCGAACCCCATCCCGGCCGGATCCTCTTTGCGCCAGGCGAAATCCTGGGAGCAGAACAGGCATTTCGCGTTGCACGCGTAGCTGACCGAGAGATCCATGCAGCGCGTCTCGTCGAGCACCTGAGCCGTGGGGAGATTAGCCACGCGCGCCTCCCGCGGAGTGCGCCGGCAGACGAATTTTCCCGGCCCGGCACCAATCGCCGCCCTGTACCTCGACGTAATCCTTGCGCACGCCGGGACAAGAAGACTCGAAATCGCATCCGGAACAGCACTCGGTCTGTTCCTTGTCTTTACGGTGATAGCCGTCAAGATCCCGGAACACTTTATGCGTGTCCACGTGCTGGTTGGCGAACTCCGGCAGGTAGCCGACCGGAATATGGTCCACCTCGCAGCGCAGCCCCAGTTCGCCGCAGCGGCGCATCGCGCGATTGAGCCCGGGCGCCGCGTCCGCGTGCCGCGGGACCAACGACTCCGATCCTTTAGCGCGCCCCATGCCTTTCACGAAGCTGAACTGGATCCACGAGATGCCGGGCATGCGCGCGGCGGCGTAATCGGGGAACGCGTCGACGACCTTAAGATTGCGCGCGTAGACCACGTAGGTCAAACGCACCTGTGCACCCAAGGACAGCAGCCGATCCACCGCCCGCTCGCGCAGCGCGAACGCTCCCGGCGTGCGCGTAATCTCGAAGTCGAGCTCCGGGGTGTGCGCCGAAAAATTGAGATTAAAAAGGTCGGTCAGCGAAACGACGCGCTTGAGCAATTCCTCGTCGTAATCCGGAATCACCGCCCCGTTGGACTGCAATTCGACGGTCTTTCCCGAATCCTTCAGCCAACGCAGCAGCGCGATGAGCTCCAACGGCGGAGCGATCAGGGGTTCCCCTCCGGAAACCTGCACGTAGTCCTCGCCGCTCGCCGCGGCCTCGCGAATCGAACGCTTCAAGTCCCACGGATGATCGCGCATCGGAAACGAGCAGAATTCACAGCCGAGATTGCAGTCTCCGAGGACGCGCAGGTGCAAGGACATCAGTCGACCTCCCTGCGGCGCGCGGTCTTCGCGGCGGCGCCCCCGGCCGAACGCACTCCCGCCTCGGCCGGCACCGCCTGCAAGAGCGCCCACCGCACCTTTCCGCCGATCGGGCCGTCCGCGGCGAGCGTCGCGGGCTCGGCGTCGATGCGCCAACCCGCTTCCTTGAGCTCCGCGGCCAAGCGGGGAATCGTTTCGCTCCAATCGGGGCGGCCCGTCTGCCCCTCGGCGCCTGTACGCCTGATGAACTCAAAATCCGAAATTCCGACGTCGTCGAACCACAGCACCAAACGACCCGCGCCCTCGGAATTGCGTTCCCGCAGCCGACGGAACACCGCGACCCGCATCTTCGGGGGAATCGCCCAATACACGTTGGAAAGGAAGGTCGCGTCGAACGGCCGCTGGTCCTCGGGAAACAAAAGATTCCAGCGCTCCTCGTTTTCCGTTTCCTCCAAGTGGACGTGCAGCGCCCGCTGCATGTCGCAGACCTCGAAGGTGTCGTACATCAGCGTCGAAACGATATGCAGATGGCGGCCCCGGTGGCACAACCCCCGCTCCGGAGCGAGACCTTCCCAGCCGAACCATCGCAGCCGCCGGCTCTCGCGCGACTCCCCGCCGAGAAGCCGATCGAAGATGCCGTTAAAGGCCCGGGTCTGCAGCACCTTCTCCCATAGCACCCGCGCCTCGATCGTCGTCAAGAAGTACCGAAGCGCGTACCACTCGCCGCCGCGGCCGAGGCTCTCCAATTCGGCTTCAGCGAAAGCCGCCAACTCCGCGTGGGCGGCCAACCGGTCTTCGGGAGTCTGCTGATCCCAAACCATCGGTTCCTGGTCCATGATTTTTCCGAGCGCGTCGTTTTCCAAGTACCACTGACGCGCCATCCGATAAAATCCGGGCTTTCGCTCCATGTGATCGAAGAAGCGCTCCAGCAAATCCACCCACGGCGTCGTTTCCGCTTCGGCGGGTTTCTCGGGACGCTCGCGCGGTCCGACCATTTCCAGCACGCGGCGCAGCGCCCCCACCTTGTGCGTATTGAGGATGCGAAACGCAAGATCGTCGACCGTGTCGATTTCCTCCCTCGAAAAACTCTCGGTTTCGAGCACCCGATACGGCGCTTCCGGCATCACGTCAAGAATGCCGTACTGCTCGGGGTACTTCCCGAACTCGGCCCCGGGAAGCGCGAGCGCGCGCGGCAGAAACAGCGAATCCGAATTCATCGACAGCGCCCACTCCAGCGAACGCTTGTAATGCCAGAGATCGTCCCCGGGAAGCGCGTGGATCAACTGCAGATGGATTCCGACCTGCGGCGCGTTCTTTTTCAGATATCCGATCGAGCGTTCGACGCCGCGGCGGCTGAAACCGCGGACCATCCGCTTAAGCGCCGCCGGCTGTATCGTCTCGATGCCCGCGCCGAGTGAAAATTTATAGGAGTTGAGCACCTTCGAAAGATCCTCGTCGATGTTGGCGAGATAGGTTTGCAGGTGCCAATGCACGCTCTCGGCGCCGGTGATGCGGTCCCAGGCGGAGAGAACCTCCAGCGCACGCTTCTTGTTCGTGTTGATGTCGGCGTCGGTCACGAAGTAGTAGATCCCCGTCGCCTGCCGGCGCATCGTGGAGACCTCTTCAATGACCCGCTCGGCGGGGAACCACCGCGTCGTTTGGAAATTCTGCCAATCGCAAAATCGGCACTGCAGCGGACAACCACGGGAGGTCTCCAGCGCGATGCGCTCGCCGGGCTTGATCGTGAACACGCCCTGCAAAAACGGCGACGGGATGATCGACAAATCGGGCATTAGTGGACGATCTTCCATCGACACGGGTTCCCCGTTGCGCCGGAAACTCGCGCCGAGACACCCCTCCAGCGATTCCCCGTCGAGCCAGCGGGCGAGGATCTCCGCGTAGGTCAGCTCGCCCTCGCCGCGCACGACCGCCTCGGCTCCGGGGATTTCCCGAAGAACGCCTTCGGCGCGGACGCTGACCTCCGGGCCGCCGAGCACGACGCGCACCTCGGGGCGGGCCTCCTTGATCATCGCGACCAATTGCTCGACGCGCACCATGTTCCAGAGATAGCACGAGAAGCCGACGACGTCGGGGGAATCCTCGAGAATCTCCCGAAGCTGGGACTCAATCGGCTCATGGACGGTGCGCTCGACGATGCGCGACTCAACGCGTCCCTTCAGCCGCGGGTCGGCGTCGGAGAAGCACTTCATGTAGCCGACGGCCAAGGTGTGCGCGTAGAACTCGTCGTAGCGCAAACCGACCAACGCGACCTTCAGAGGTTTACCCATGCCCGCCCCCCGCGAATGCCTTCAGTCCCGCTTCAAAACGCTGCGCCAATTCGTCGATCTCCCCGTCGGTCGCCGAAAGCGCGGGTCCGAACATCACCGCTCCCTCCTCGACATGAGCGATCAAGCCCGAGGAAAGGAAGGCCGCGCGAAGCGCGGTTTTCTCCTCGCCGTGGATCGCCGTGGCGATCGAACACAGCAAGCCCAAACCAGCCACGGAGCCGAAGCCGTCGAATTTCCCGGTCACGCGCTCCAACCCCGCACGCAGCCTCAGTCCCTGTCGGGCCGCGTTCGCGTAGAGATTCTCCTCGTCGATGATTTTCAGCGTCTCGAGTGCGGCCGCGCAGCCCGAAGGATGTCCCCCGAAGGTGAAGCCGTGCTCAAACGCCTCTTCCTCGAAGATCGCGGCGACCCGCGCGGAGACCATCACCGCGCCGAGCGGGGCGTAGCCTCCGGACAATCCTTTGGCGAGGACGACGAGGTCCGGTGCGAGACCGAAAGCCTTTCCGGCGAGCCAGTCTCCGGTGCGCCCCACGCCGGTCAGCACTTCATCGGAAATCAACAGCATTCCGCGCTCAGTGAGCGCGGCGGAAACCGCGGGCCAATAATTCACGGGCGGAATTTCGACGCGCATCGCCGCGCAGACGGGTTCGGCGAGCAAAGCGAGTCCCGGACCGTCGCCCGCGTCGAGCCCGCGGATCACCGCCGCGGCCAAGAGCGGCTCTTCGACCTCGCGCGCTCCCGGCAAAAGCGATCCAAACGGTTCACGCAGCGACGGAAAGCCGACCACGCTCGTCGCGCCCAGCGTCGCGCCGTGGTAGGAGCCGCGGCGAAACACGATATCCCGCCTGCGCGGACGCTGCCGCGCCCCCCACAAGAGGGCGATCTTGAGGGCCGTATCCACGGCCTCCGACCCGCCGGAGCAAAGGAACACGCGCGCCATGTCCGGTGAACGCGCGAGCAGCGCCTCGGCGAGTTCGAGCGCCGGACGGTGCGCGCGCCAATCGAGCGGGGCGTAGTTCATTTTCGCCAACTGGGCGCCGACCGCCTCGGCGATGCGGGAACGGCCGTAGCCGACCGACGAGGTCAGATATCCGGCGAAGCCGTCGAGATACTCGCGTCCGGACGCGTCGTAGACGAACACGCCTTTCGCGCGTTCGATCACCAGGGGACCGCCTTCCAAATCCAAATGCCCCGGGGTCACCCCGGTGCTCAACAGTC
>PFUL01000084.1 GCA_002790095.1 Elusimicrobia bacterium CG_4_9_14_3_um_filter_62_55
AAAAAACTGGAACGCCGCGGAGAGCGTCTCGAACACAAGGGCGAAAAGATGGAGCACCAAGGCGAACGCATGGAGCACAAGGGCGAACGCATGGAGCGCAAAGGCGAGCGGGTGAAGGGAAAACGACGACGCCCGAGACGCGAAAAACACGGGGAACGCCGTGAACGCCGCGGCGAACGCATGCAACGGCAGGGAGAGCGCGGGCAAAGCGACCGCGGCGGCGATCGCGGGGTCCGCGACCACGGCGAAGGCCGGGGGCGCGGAGCCGGGCGCGGCGGTGAAATGCGCGGCGGCGGGGAGCGAGGCGGCGGCGGACGGGGCGGCGGGCGCGGTCGCCGTTAAGTCCTAGGGATTGAGCCGCGCCATCGTGCGCGGAAACGGTATGGTCTCCCGCACATGGGGGGTCCCGCAGATCCAGCCGACGGTCCGCTCGATCCCGAGACCGAACCCCGCGTGCGGGACCGATCCGTAGCGCCGCAAATCCAAGTACCACTGGAACGGTTCGAGCGGCAGGTCGTGCGCCTTGATCTTCGCGACCAGCGTCTCGTAGTCGTCCTCCCGCTGACCGCCGCCGATGATTTCGCCGTAGCCTTCGGGCGCGATCATGTCCACGCCGAGCGCAAGCTTCGGGTTCTCGGGGTCGTTTTTCATGTAGAACGCCTTGATCGCCGCCGGGTAGCGATGGATCATCAAGGGCCTGTCGAGACCCTCGGCCAACTTGGTTTCCTCGTCGCCGCCGAAATCGTCTCCCCACTTCACGTCCATCCCCAGGCCCTGCAGCTTCTTCACCGCGTCGTCGTAGGTGATGCGGGGAAACGGCCGCTTGATCGCTTCGAGCTTGGAGAGGTCGCGCTCCAGTATCTTCAACTGCGGCTTGCAGCGCTCGAGCGTGCGCTGCACGACGTACTCGACGAACTCCTCGGCAACGGCCATGTCCTGCTCAAGGTCGCAGTACGCCATCTCCGGTTCGACCATCCAGAACTCGGTCAAATGGCGCCGCGTCTTGGACTTCTCGGCCCGGAAGGTCGGTCCGAAGACCACGACCTTTCCGAAGGCCATCGCGCCGGCCTCGCCGTAGAGCTGGCCGCTCTGCGTCAGGTATGCTTTCTGCTCGAAGTACGCGGTCTCGAAGAGATTCGTCGTTCCCTCGCAAGCGTTGGGGGTGAAGATCGGCGCGTCGAGAAGGTTGAAGTCGCGGTCGTAGAAAAACTGTCGGATCGCCATCACGACTTCGTTGCGGACTTTCTGGATCGCGTGCTGCTTCGAGGAGCGCAACCACAGGTGGCGGTTGTCCATAAGAAACGCCGTCCCGTGCTCCTTCGGAGTAATCGGATAGTCCACCGACGGAGCGTGCACCTCAATGCCGCTCACGCCGAGCTCGAAGCCGATCGGGGAACGCTCGTCCTTGCGAACCGTTCCGGTCACCGTCAAAGACGTTTCCTGCGTAAGCCCCTCCGCCGCCTCGAAAACGGCCGGGGGAACGTCCCCGACGAATACGACGCATTGGATCGTGCCGGTCCCGTCGCGGAGCTGGATAAAATGCAGCTTCTTGCTCGAGCGCTTGTTGTACACCCAGCCCTTGAGGGAAACCCGCTTTCCATCATGATCCGCGATGCGCCCCACCGAAACGACGGGGTCGGTCGTCAAGTTGTTCAAGTTGTTCAAGCTGTTCAATTCATTCATAGAACCCCGCCCCACAATAACTTAAACAACTTAAATAACTTGACGACCGACCCCGAATCAGTTGGTGTCATAGAGTCTGTCTCCGGCATCCCCGAGGCCGGGGACGATGTATCCGATGGAATTCAAGACGGGATCGATCGAGGCGGTCACGATCGGAACGTCCTTGTGGTCCTTGTGCACGCGTCGGATGCCCGGCTTCGTCGCCAACAGGCACACGAGAGTGATTTTCCTCGCGCCTTCCTCTTTCAAAATCGAGATCGAGGCGGAAGCCGAACCGCCGGTCGCGAGCATCGGATCCATCAGAAGAACGTGGCTCTTATTCAAGCCCTTCGGCAGGCGGACGATGTAGCGCACCGGCTTGAGCGTTTCCTCGTTTCGGTACAAGCCGATGCATCCGATCTTCGCCGTAGGGATGAAGCGCGAAAGCCCCGGGAGGATCCCCAGCCCCGCGCGCAAAATCGCCGTTAAAACGATCGGCTCGACGACCCGCGGAGCGTTGAAGGTCGCCATGGGCGTTTTCAACGGGAGCCTCTTCGTCTTGAGCCCCTTCAAGGCTTGCAGGCCCAAGTGGACGCCGGCGTCCTCCATCAGCCGCCGGAATTCGGCGGAGGGGGTTTTCTTATCCCGAAGACGCGCGAGCGTTTCTTGAAGGAGAGGGTGATCGCAGACGGTGACCGAACCGGACATGATTACCTCCAAACGCGGCGGACGACGCTCCGGACGCGGGGACGCGCCGCTCCGATGCGGACCGCCTGCTCGAAGAGTTCGCGTCCACGGGCCGACCGGGCCGCGTCGGATGCGTAGATCCAAGCGAGGGTCTCGCCCTTGCGCACGCGGTCGCCGACTTTCTTATCGAGGACGATCCCGGCGCCGAAATCCAAAGCGTCTTCCATCTTGTCGCGCCCCGCGCCGAGCGCGACGCCCGCGCGGCCGACGGTCAACGCGTCCAAGCCGATCACGAACCCGTCGCGGGAGGCCGCGACTTCGCTTACGCGCTTGGCCGACGGGAGGCGATCCGGCTCGTCGGCGACGCGCGGGTCGCCGCCCTGCGCCTTCACCATCTTCTTGAAGACCGTAAGCGCGGATCCGTCGGCGATGCGGCCCTGCAGGCGTTCGGCGCCCTCATCCCACGAACGCGCCTTGCCGGCCAGATGCAGCATCCAGCCGCCGAGAGTCAAAGTCAATTCCAGATAATCAGGACAGGAGGCGTCCCCGTGCAGCACCGCGATCGCCTGCCGCATTTCGAGCGCGTTGCCCACGGTGCGCCCCAGCGGCTGATCCATCGAGGTCAACAGTCCGACGCACTTGAGGCCCAAAGCCTCGGCGGTCGCGATCAAATCCTTCGCGAGCGACTTCGCTTTCGCCTCGTCCTGAAAAATGGCGCCGGTGCCGCATTTGACGTCGAGCACGAGCGCGTCCAAGTTCTCAGCGATCTTTTTGGAGAGAATACTGCCGCAGATCAGCGGCCGCGCCGGGACCGTCGCGGTCGCGTCGCGCAGGGCGTAGAGCTTCTGGTCGGCGGGCGCGAGATCCGCGCTTTGGCCGAACATGCAGACGCCGAGCGTCTTCACGATCCGTTCGACCTGCGAAACCGGAAGACGGACCTTGAACCCCTTGATGGATTCCAGCTTATCGAGCGTCCCGCCGGTATGCCCGAGACCGCGGCCCGACATCATCGGCACATCGACGCCGGCCGCGGCGACGAGGGGCGCCAGCGCGAGAGAAATTCCGTCCCCGACCCCGCCGGTGGAGTGCTTGTCGACGCGCGGACGGCGGGAAACGCGCTTGAGCGTGCGTCCGGAACGCGCCATCGCGTCGGTCAACGCGACGGTTTCCGCCTTCGTCATGCCCCGCTGAAGGACGGCCATCAGCCAGGACGACAATTGATAGTCGGGAACGCCGCCCCTGGCGGCGGCGGCGGAGATAAACGCCAACTCTTCGGCGGAATGCGCGAACCCGTCGCGCTTTTTGGCGATCAGATCAAGCATCCGCATCGGCTAAATCTTCCCGAGCAGACCGGTCAACGCTTTGCCGAGCCGGGCCGCCATCTTCTTGCCGAGTTCGAGCACGTCATGATGCGTAAGCGCGTCCTTGGACATGCCCGCCGCCATGTTGGCGATCCACGAAAGCCCGACGACCTCTATCCCGAGCTGCCGGGCCACGATCACTTCGGGAACCACCGACATGCCGACCACCGAACCCCCGAGCTTCGCGAACGCCCGAATCTCCGCGGGGGTCTCGTAGGATGGGCCGGAGGCGGCGGTGTAGACGCCTTCCTTGGCCGTGATCCCGGCCTTGCGGCACTCAGCGAGCGCCAAGATCCGCAAACGCTTGCTGTAGGCGCCCGCGAGGTCCGGGAACATCTCGCCGTACTCGGCGGTGTGGCAGGCCTGCAGCGGATTGGCTCCCATGAAGTTCATATGATCGTTGAGCACGCAAAGATCTCCGGGCTTCAAATCCCGGCGCAGCGACCCTACCGCCGAGGTCAAAATCGCCGTTTGCAGCCCCAGGCGGTGAAGAGCGCGCAGGGGCATCGTGATCCGCGCCATCGAATGGCCTTCGTAGAAATGGTAGCGGCCCTGTAAAATGGCGACGCCGCCCTGAGGACCTTCTCCGAGAATCAGCCGTCCCGTGTGTCCTTTCACCGTCGGTTCCGGGAAGCCGGGAATCTTGTCGTAGGCGATCACCGTTTGCTTCTTCAGCGGAGGGAGGGCTTCGTTGAGCCCGCTTCCAAGGACGATAAGCACTTGAGGACGTACGCCCTTGGACTTGGATTTGATGTAGGCGGCGGCGCGCCCGATGTCTTTTAGGATGGATTTATCGGCCATATTTCACCTGTTGGAGGAATTCTAGCATTCTTTATAGAATTCAATGATGGCTACCGCGAACGCCGAGAGGCGCACAGACTATAAGGATTTGACCCGCGGCCTGCGGGTCGACATCATTCGGATGCTGGAAAAGGCTGGTTCGGGACACCCCGGCGGCTCCCTTTCCATCATCGATATTCTGGCGGTGCTTTACGACAAGCACTTCCAGCACCGTCCTCAAGAACCGAATTGGCCCGACCGAGACCGCATGGTGCTCTCCAAAGGCCACGCCTGTCCGGCGCTGTACGCGCTGATGGCGCATCACGGCTACTTCCCGAAACCCCAGCTCGACACGCTGCGCAAACTCGGCAGCCCGCTTCAGGGCCACCCGGACCGGATGCGGCTTCCCGGCATCGAGGTCTCTACCGGCTCGCTCGGCCAGGGACTCTCGATCGCGCAGGGGATGGCGATGTCCGCCAAGATGGACGCGAAGGGATATCACACCTGGTGCGTGCTCGGCGACGGGGAAATGCAGGAAGGCCAGATCTGGGAGGCGCTGATGTCGGCGCCGAAGTTCGGCCTCGGCAACCTCACCGCGATCCTCGACTTCAACAACAGCCAGATCGACGGCTCGATGGAAGAGGTGATGAACCTCAACCCCATCGCCGACAAGATCCGCGCGTTCCACTGGAACGTCATCGAATTCGACGGCCATGACTTCGAACAGATCGAGGCCGCGATCCTGAAGGCGAAGTCGTCGAAGATCCCGTCGTTTCTGATCGCGAAAACGGTGAAGGGCAAGGGCGTCTCGTTCATGGAGAATCAGATCGGCTGGCACGGCAAGGCCCCAAACAAAGAAGAGGCCGACAAGGCCTGCGAGGAGATCCGACATGGGTAAGGCCACGCGAGCCAGCTTCGGTGAAACCCTCGCCGCACTCGGCGAGAAGCACCCCGAACTCGTCGTCCTGGACGCCGATCTGGGCAAGTCCACGCAGACCGGCGCGTTCATGAAGAAATACCCGGACCGCTATTTCGAGTTCGGCATCGCCGAGCAGAACATGATCGGCTCCGCCGCCGGCATGGCGCTGTGCGGAAAAACACCGGTGGCCACGAGCTTCGCGGCGTTCTTGATCACGCGCCTGGAGACCATCCGCGTCGCGGTGTCCTACAACCGAACGAACGTGAAGCTCGCCGGCACGCACGCCGGCATCGGCATCGGCGACGACGGCGCCTCGCAGATGGGCTTGGAAGACATCGGCGCGATTCGTTCTTTGCCGCATTTCACCATCCTGCAGCCGGCCGATCACCGGGAAACCTGTCAGGCGGTGGAGTGGATGATCCGCCACAAAGGCCCGGTCTATATCCGACTCACGCGTCAAAGCATGCCCGATGTTCACGGTGACGACTACACGTTCGAAGTCGGCAAGTGCTCGGTTCTCTACGAACCGGAAAACGCGCCGGCGAAAGTCCAGGCGACGATCTTCGCTTCGGGCGGACCCGTTCCGCACGCGCTGAAAGCCGCTCAGGACCTGAAGTCGCGCGGCTTCGCGGCGCGCGTGGTCAACGCGGGCACCTTGATGCCGTTCGATAAGGACGCGGTGGCCGCGGCAGCCGAGAAAAGCCAGCGCATCGTGACCGTCGAGGACCACAACGTCAACGGCGGGCTCGGTTCCGCGGTCGCGGAGATTTTGGCCGAGACGGGCCAGGCTTGCCGCTTGGTGCGTCTGGGGCTGCGCGATTTCGGAGAATCAGGGGAGGGGGAGGAACTGTACGAGAAGTACGGCCTCTCCGCCGACCATATCGCCGAGGCGGCGGTGCGGAATTTGGACTGACGCGGGGTCACCCCCGTGAGGCGCCCGGTCCGCGAGGACCGGGCGCCTTTATTTCAGTGTCTTATTCCGGCCGTTCCCGTAGAAATCCGATTGTCTTCTCTTCGGGTTCCTCCCCGGTTTCGATCAGACGATCGAGCGCCTTGAGGATCGTCTCGATTTCCCGGTCGTGACGGTCCAGGCGTTTTCCGACGACGCGCTCGAGCTCGCTGATCCGGACATAGATCGCTTCCTTGACCGTGATCGCCCGTCGCAATCGTACGAAGGCCCGGACCACCTCTACGCTCATCGTGACAGCCCTTTCTGATTTCAAAACATTAGCCGCCATAACCACCCCATGTTCGGTCAGCGCAAAAGGCAAAAAACGGTTTCCTCCTCTACTCTTTTTTGAGGTCGCAAAATGCGACCTCAAACGCTCAGCCTCCGCGGCCGTGAGTTGGAATGCAAAATCTTCGGGAAATCGAGACGAATTCCGGCGAATCTGCTCGTTCAGGCGCTTCGTCGAGACGCCGAACATGCGCGCAAGGTCGAAGTCGAGAATGACTTGGCGGTTCCTGATCCGATGAATCGGAACAGCGGAAGATTCGAAGGGATGTCCCATCGTAGTGATACGATCGAGGCGGCGAATTGGTTCCGGTCGACATTTTTTGATCAACGCATGGATTTCTGATTGCGATACAGGGAACCGCAGCCTATACTTTTTGAAAATCTCAAGCCGGAAAAACGGACAAACGCCGAATACGGGAAATAGATGGGTTGTTAGGCCTAGACGAAAATGACTGGAACGACTATCAAAGCCGGATACAGCAGGCTATTGCCGCCCTTGAGCCGACGGGCGCTAAGAAATTCGGATCACAGAAGGACAAATAGCGCCCGCAGTCCAAGGCTAGTTCTTTAGGCATACAGAAACTACGATGCGGAAATTTTTCAGAATTTCGATAGTCGTTTACTTCGGAGTCTTGGGTGCTGTCCCTGCCGAGTCGTTTTATGCGCCAACGCATTTAAACACACTGCTAACGAATTCCGACATGATCGTCCTGGGGAAAATCCGGAAGATCAATAAATCTGATTTTGTAATAGACATCGAAGACATGTTTCTTGGGGCTTTCGTCGGTAGTGGGGTCCGAATCAAGAAATTTGAGGATTGGGCCTGTGCAGCCCGATATTCAAAATATGCAATTGGCCAAGAGGCACTGTTCTTTCTGAAGCGAACCTCCGAAGACAAGAAAGTCTCTAATTCGATTTTTACGGTTATCGGGTCGGCAAATGAAGGTGAGTGGGAGCTTCGTGGTGGCAAAATCCTTGATCGTATTCCCCCACGATCGCTTGAAAGGAGTCCTTTAACGGGTTCGGAAGGGAACCGGTTAGTTAAGAGAACTACGATCGATGGTTCGATGCAGACTTACTTTGCCGATTACGATAAAAAGTCTTTCCTCGATGCGATTCAGTCATATCCGAAGTGCTTTCAAATTGAAAGCGGAGGAATCGACTCTAGGAATCGACATATGAGTCAGACTTGCACTGCCTCGGAATTAGAGAAGTTTATTGCCCAATCTCCTTCCCATCAAAAGGTTGCAGAAGAGCTGCTAATTCTTGTCAACGACGAGAACGACAAGAGATAGTGATCTGCCTCACGGGATAGGAACAGGAACTACAGGCCGTGACACCCCACATGCGCGGACTAGTCCTCGGAAAGTTCCTTCCCTATCACGCGGGCCATGCGCACCTCATTCGAACCGCGCGGCAATCCGTCGACGAGCTGCTCGTGCTCGTATGCAGCATCGCGCGCGAGCCCATCGAGGGAAGCCTGCGCTTCCAGTGGGTCCGCGACTCGCATCCCGACTGCCGCGTGATTCATGTCGCGGAAGAATTGCCGCAGGAGCCAAGCGAGCATCCCGACTTCTGGCCTATTTGGACCGACGTTATCGCGCGCTTCGCCGGCCCCGTGGACATCGTGTTCACGTCCGAGAGCTATGGCGACGAGCTTGCACGCCGCATCGGCGCAAGGCACGTCTGCGTCGACCGCGAGAGACGAGCCTTTCCCGTCTCCGGGACCGCGGTTCGGACCGATCCCGTTCGGCATTGGAAGTTCCTGCCACCGGCGGTGCGTCCGCACTTGGCGAGGCGGGTCGCAATTCTCGGCGCGGAATCGACCGGCAAGACCACCCTCGCCTCCCAGCTGGCGCATGAATTCAAAACCGTTTGGGTGCCTGAGTTCGGGCGGGAGTATTGCCTCGACCGCGACCCGCGCTCCCTCACGGATGCCGACTTCGAGGCCATCGCGCGCGGCCAGGCGCTTGCCGAAGAGCGGCTGGTCGCGAGTTCGAACGGGGTGCTCATTTGCGACACGGAGCTTCACACCACCTGCACATGGAGCGAGCTCATGCTCGGCCGGTGCACGCCGTGGCTGAGAGAAGCGGCGGCGGCACGGCGTTACGACCTGGTGCTTCTGCTCGGGTCGGACTCGCCGTGGGTGAATGACGGAACGCGCGTGCTCGAGAAGCGCCGCGCAGAACACACGAGATTGCTGGAATCCGCGCTTCGCTCTGCAGGCCGCATCTGGACCCCTCTCGCCGGTTCGTTCGCGAGTCGGTGGACCGATGCGGTTCGCGCCGTCTCCGCGCTCACCGAAGCGAAAGCACCGCGCGTCGTCGGCTGGACGGACCCAAAAGTGACAAAGTGACGGTCTGACACCCAGACGGTCTACATCCGGCTCACCCGCCAAAGCATGCCCGACGTTCACGGCGACGACTACAAGTTCGAAGTGGGCAAGTGCTCGGTGCTCTACGAACCGGAAAACGCCCCGGCGAAAGTCCAGGCGACGATCTTCGCCTCGGGCGGACCCGTTCCGCACGCGCTTAAAGCGGCTCAGGACCTGAAGGCGCGCGGCTTCGCGGCGCGCGTGGTCAACGCGGGCACCTTGATGCCGTTCGATAAGGACGCGGTGGTCGCAGCGGCCGAGAAAAGCCAGCGCATCGTCACCGTCGAGGACCACAACGTCAACGGCGGACTCGGTTCCGCGGTCGCGGAGATTTTGGCCGAGACGGGCCAGGCCTGCCGTTTGGTGCGTCTGGGGCTGCGCGATTTCGGAGAATCGGGGGAGGGGGAGGAACTGTACGAGAAGTACGGCCTCTCCGCCGATCACATCGCCGAGGCGGCGGTGCGGAATTTGGACTGACGCGAGGTCACCCCCGTGAGGCGCCCGGTCCGCGAGGACCGGGCGCTTCCTTTTCGACGCGAACGATGAAGCCATTCATCACTATCCTATTCCTGCTTGGAAGCTGCGCCATGGCCGAAACGAAAACCGATCCCCCCGAATTCGATAAGCTCTGGAACCTCAAGGACCCTGCCTCCACTGAAGTCAAATTCCGAGAGATCCTTCCCGGCAGCGACGGCGCGGGCTTGCGCGGCGCCGGGATCATCTGTATACTATTATATACAATCGAATACATTAGTATACGATAAACAAAATGAAACTATCCCGGATTCTTGATGATATTCTTGGCCCACACTCCAAGATTGCCGTGCTTCGCGTCCTTTTCGCTCAGAATGAACTGAGCGGGCGAGAGGTTGCTCGGCGTGCCGGGCTAAGCCCAAGGGCAGCTTCCATGGCACTGACCCAATTGGCCAAGGCCGGCATTTTGCACAAGCATGCCGTTGGGAATAATCATCTATTTTCCATCAGTCGTAAGCGGTATATCGTTTCCTCGGCTCTTGGAAACCTGTTCCGGAAAGAGGAACAGTTGCCCGGCGCCATGGGCCATCGAATCATGCAATCCATCGGCAGTGACCGGTGCATCTCAGTGGCGGTGTTTGGAAGCTACGCTGGGGGGGAGGCGCATCCTAGAAGCGATTTCGATGTACTGATCCTGCTGAACGACTCGCATCGCGTCCCGAAGGTCAAAGAGGCGCTCCAAAAGGGGGCTGAAAAGTTTCACGATCTGTTCGGCGTGAACCTGGCGCCCTATGTTTTAGCCGCGACGGAATTCACCGACCGACTCAAGAAGGGCGATAAGCTGATTAAAGCCATGGTAAAAGAGGCTCGAGTAATTTCGGGCAAGCCGCTATCAGAGGTTTTGGTTGATGAGTCCGAAGAAAAGAAGCACTAGATCCGTCAGCGAGCAAGAAGCGCTCTCGTATTTAAAAAAGGCGCAAGAGTTCTATTTGACCATGCTGGAAGCTTTTCAGAAGGGGCGTTGGAATGCTGCTGGGTTGGCCGGTGTTCACTGTGCAATTTCAGCCACCGATGCGCTTCTCGGCAAAGCGGCCCGACTTCGATCCTCAGGCGAAAGTCATATGGAGGCGGTCCAACTGCTCAAGCAGCACATCAAGGACCCGATATGGGCGCTCAAACTCAGCGTCTTTACAGGGTTGCTGGGTCAAAAGAGTCTCGTGGAGTACGATAGCCGGGAGTTTCGCGAAAGCGAAGCGGCTAGCGTAGTAAAGGACGTGGGCAGATACTTCGAATGGGTGAAGGGCTTTTTCGCACTCTAACCGCTCCGCATGGCGGAATAGTGTTTGATTTACGATGCGAACACGCTCGCGCGAAGATCCTTCATCGGACAGGAGTTTCCGAAGCGCGGGAATCGACCGCGGCGGCTCATCCAGAGCGGCGACGAATTTCTTCCACCCCCCCTTGGAAACCCGGTCTTTCAGCTGGAAATTCTTAACAAATCCGTCTCCACGTCCCCATTCGATCCCCCTACACTAACCCCATGAAGCCGCTATTCGTCCTGCTCGCCCTAATGGCGGCCGGGACCGTTCCCGCACGGGCGCAAATCCCGTGGGTACCGTCCTTCGACCGGCCGCGCTGGGGCTTCGGACTCGCTCTCGGACCGGTATTCCCAGGAGGTTCCGCGGGCTTCAGCGAAACGTCGAGCCGCGGCTTCGGCTACGACCTCGGGGTGCAGCGCTTCATCACGCCGTCGTGGTCGCTCGGACTCGACATCCACAAGTCGCAATTCAACGGCAAGGCCGCGCTGCCCGCGATGCCCGCGGACGGAAGCTTCCGAGTCGCCGGCGCGTCGTTTCAAACGTTTTTTCTGACCACGCGGATCAATCTCGTGTCGAAGGAGACCTGGGCGCCGTACCTCGGGGCGGGGATCGGCTATGCCGACGGCAAGTCGAACATCCTCACCGGAGCGGCCGGCGGCAACCGCCTCGACGCCGTCGCGACTCGCGGCGCCGCGATTTCCGCGCGCGCCGGCTTCGAAAGCTATCTCTACCACGGACTGACCTGGTTCGCCGAGGCGCGCTGGCTGCAGTACCGCCTCGACGCCCAGTCCGGAGGACCCGGCATACCGGCGGCGGGTCTCTCGGCCGTGCATCTGCGTTTCGGACTCCGGCTCTGGCTGGATGTGAAGGACGACTGATGAGAACCCTCGCGCTTCTACTCAGCCTCGCCGCGACGACCCCGGCCCGAGCCGACATCGTACGGATGCGCCCGTTCGAGGCGGGCAACCGTTCCGTGGGGCTTCAATTGGGAACGGCCCGGCCGAGCGAACCGCTGTTTAAACAGACCGTCCGCGCCGGAGCGATCTCCAACGCCCAGGCGATGCTCTATGTCTGGGACTGGGTCGCCGTCGGCGCGGAGATCGGCTACCTGAGATTTTTCAAAAAGAACCTGACGGGCCAGGCGTCGCTTAAAGGCGTTCCCGCGTCGACGGACCTCAACAGCGAGGCGCAGGCGCTCGCGGCGCTCGCGCTCGTGCGCGTTAATTTCTTTGAACGCGGAACCTGGACTCCGTACGCCCTCGGGGGCGCGGGGATGCATCGCTTCGAACAAACGCTCAACGCCGCGGTCTCCGTCGGCGGACAGCCGGCGACCGCGGCGTTTACCGCGAACTCCACCGGACTCGCGATAACCGCCGGGGCGGGCGTCGAGGTGTTCCTGGTTCGAGACGCGAGTCTTTCGATCGAGGCGCGCTTTCATCAGTTCCGGCTCGACTCGAAGAAGTTCAACAACGACGCGGAATCGCTGTCGATCATGCTCGGGGTTCACTTCTGGTGGGGAAGGGACTGGTAGCTACTTCAGAGCTGCGGCGATGCGGTCCTGGTGCGTGAAGAGCCAGACCGTCATGCCGACGATCCACGCCATCACGACCGCGAGCATCACCCACGCCAGCTTGCGCGCGGCGGGGGGGATCTCCCCGATTTGTCCGCCGGTGTCCAGACCTCGGAACTCCGGAGGGATGTCGACGGGACCGCTCCGGGGGGGAGGGTCGCATTTTGCGCCGGCCTCGAACAGCTTCTGCATCACCTCGGGAGAAATTTTGACTTCCCCGGCGGGTGCGGCGGGCTTCGGGGTCTCGACGCGCTTCTTCGCGAACGGCTCCCCGCAGAGATCGCAAAACACTTCCCGCTTCGACTCGCAGCCGCAGGAGGGGCAGATCACCGGGTAAAGCCCTCCGCGCGAAACGCCGACGGGATATGGCGCAGCGACTCTCCTTCGATGGCGATCACATCGAAGCGAATCGGTCCGTCGTGGCGCGCACCGCGCAAATAGAACACGGCGCATTTCGCGATTCGGCGGCGCTTCACCGCGCCGACCGAGGCGGCCGCGCCCCCGAATCCGCGCGACGCCCGCTGCTTCACTTCGACGAAGACCATCGTCCGGCCGTCTCTGCCGATCAGGTCGACCTCGCCCCCCGGCGCCCGCCAGTTGCGCTCCAAAATCGTCCATCCTAGCCCGCTCAAGTAGGCCTCGGCCCGCGCCTCGCCTTCGCGTCCGCGGGCGACGCTCACAGCGGCAGGCTCCGCTGCGCCAGCTTTGAGAGAAAACTCATGCGGTGCTCCGGGCACGGGCCCACCCGTTCGATCGCCCGCATGTGGTCGGCGGTTCCGTAGCCCTTATGCCGCTCGAAGCCGTATTCGGGATGCCGCCGCGCCAACGCGAAAAGCCAGCGGTCGCGCACGACCTTGGCCACGACGCTCGCGCACGCGACCGAAAGTGATTTATCGTCGCCGGAGACGACCGCGCGCTGCGGGGTCGGGATTCCGGGAACGACGCGGTTTCCGTCGACCACGATGAGGTCCGCCGCGTCCACAGGACCGAGGCGATGGAGCGCGCGCTGCATGGCGAGGAAGGTCGCTTGGAGAATATTGCAGCGGTCCACCTCGCGGGGGCCCGCCCAACCGACGCTCCAACGGGCGGCATGAGACCGCACAGCGTCGAAGAGAATCCTGCGGCGGGCAGGGGTCAGCTTCTTGGAATCGCGCACGCCCTTAAGCGAAGCGTCGGGCTTCTCGGGGAGCAGCACCGCAGCCGCGACGACCGGTCCGGCCAACGGGCCTCGGCCCGCTTCGTCGACCCCTATTAAACGAACAGCCCCGCTTTCAAAGCGGAGCTGTTCATCGAAGCGGAAACGCTTCATCGCGGGGCCAGGATTAATCCTGGCCCATCTTAGACCGCCGCGGCGGTCTTTTTCGCGGCCTCGTCGGAGGAAGAGGACTCCGCGCCGTCGGACGACGCGGCTTCCGCGGCGTCCGCCTTGGCCTGCGCGTGCGTGTCTTCGACCAGACGCGCGGCCTTTCCGGAAAGATTGCGCAGATAGTACAACCGGGCGCGACGGGCGCGTCCCCGGCGGATCAGCTCGATCTTCGCGAGGCGCGGCGAGTTCAGAGGAAAGGTCCGCTCGACGCCGACGCCGAAGGAAATCTTGCGCACGGTGAAGGTTTCGGAAACGCCTTTCCCGCGCCGCTTGATCACGACGCCTTCGAAAACCTGGATGCGCTCGCTGTCTCCTTCGACGACGCGCACATGCACCTTGACGGTGTCGCCGGAAGTGAATGAAGGGATGGATTTGTTGTCTTGTCCTGCCATGGGAAATGTCTCCGTATAATTTCTAATGCCCATTATACCTTAATTTTCAAGCAATTCGGGCCTTTTTCGACGCGTCGCCTCCTCGGCTCGTTCGCGCCTCCAGGCCTCGATCCTGGCGTGATCCCCGGACAACAATACTTCGGGAACGCTGCTGCCGCGCCACTTCGGAGGCCTCGTGTACTGTGGAAAATCCAATAGATTTTCCGAAAACGACTCACGAGCGGCCGCCTCCTCCTTCGTCAATACTCCGGGCTGCAAACGGGTCAGCGCGTCGGTCAGGACCATCGCCGGCAGTTCGCCCCCGGTCAGCACGTAGTCTCCGATCGAGAGTTCCAGATCGAACAACCCCATCAGGCGCTCGTCGATCCCTTCGTAGCGTCCGCAGACGAGGACGAGGTGCTTCTTCTTCGCCAGCGCCCGGGCCGTCTTCTGATCAAGCCGCTTTCCCTGCGGGGAAAGAAACACGACCGTCGACGAACGCCTCTTCACGGAACGGATCGCTTTCGCCATCGGCTCGGGCATCAGCACCATTCCGGCCCCGCCCCCGTATGGGCGGTCATCGACCGTCCGGTGCCGGTCCGTCGTGAAGTCCCGCGGGTTCACGAACCCGAGTTCGAGAAGACCCTTCTCGCGCGCCCGCTTGACGATGCTCTCCGTCATCGGCCCTTCAAACATCGAAGGGAACAGCGTAACGACGTCGATCCTGAAGGGACCCTTCGTCCGGGTCACTCGAGATCGAGCATCACGCGGCGATCCTGTTTGGCCGCCGCGACGGCGAGCACCGAACGAATCGCCTTAATGACCTTGCCCTGCTTTCCGATCACCTTGCCCTTGTCCTCGTCGGCGACGCAAAGGAACAACTGCGTCACGCCGTCCTCTTCGTCGGTCGTTACTTCGACGTCTTCGGGGCGATCGACGAGATTTTTAGCCAGGAACGTCACGAGTTCCTTCACGGCTTAGGCCTCGGCTTGCGCTTCGTCCTTCGTCTCTTCAGCGGCCTCTTCCTTCGGGGCGTTCTTCGCCTCTTCGGCGGCCTTGACCTTCGCTTCGGCCTTCTTGCGCGCCTTGGCCTTGACCTTCACCGCGTCCTCGCCGGCGGCCTTGCGCGTCGACGCTTTCAGAAGCGTGGCGACGGTCGACGACGGCTTCGCGCCGACCCCGACCCAATAATCGTACCGCTCCTGCTTCACCTGAATTTTCTCCGCGGACTTCGCCGCGCGCGGGTTGTACGAACCGAGAATCTCGATCGGCTTGCCCTGCGCCGGGCGCCGGCTGTCGACGGCGACGACCCGGTAATACGCCTGCTTCGGGCGTCCGACCCGCTGCAGTCTAATCGCTACTGCCATGGTACTCCTCCTATGCTAGCGGTCCCGGTAGGGCCGCTGTGCCGGACGCTCAGTCAGCGTCCGGTGCCTTCACCGCCCTGCGGGCGGTTCCGTTGAAAAAATTTGACTTCGAAAATGCGTTCTGCGCGGCGCGGCTGATCGCCTTCGCGGCCGATACCGGATTCTTCTTTCCGAACACCGCGCTCCCGGCGACCAGCGCGTCGGCCCCGGCGCCGGCGGCGAGCGGGGCGGTTTCGGCGTTGACGCCGCCGTCGACCTGCAGCCAGGTCTTCAGGCGGTTGCGCGCGATCGCGGCTCGCAGCGAGGAAATCTTCGGAAGCATTTCGCGGATGAATCCCTGACCGCCGAAACCCGGCTCGACGGTCATCACCAGCGCCAAATCGATCTCGGCGAGCAGCGGCTCCAGCGCCTTCACGGGAGTCTTCGGCTTCACCGCGACGCCGACACCGCAGCCGAGCGAGCGAAGCTTCTTAATGAGAGGACGCGGCGAGCGGCAGGCCTCCACGTGAAAAACGACCCAATCGGCGCCCGCCGCCGCGAAAACCGGGCCGTACACTTCGGGCTTCTCGACCATCAAATGCGCGTCGAGACGAACCTTCCCCGTGCCGTTATGCTTGAGCGCGGAAACCAAATCCGGACCGAAGGAAAGGTTCGGCACGAAGTGCCCGTCCATCACGTCGATCGACGCCCAATCGAATCCCGCGCGCATGAGCGGCTTCAAGTCGCCTCGGATGTCGGCGAAATCGGCGGCGAGCAAAGAGGGAACGATGCGAACCCGTCCGTCGGGCCGGGGAAGGCGCTTCACAGATCCCGCTCCTCGACCAAAATACCGTTCAGAAAAATTTTGACCCGCGCCTGACCCGCTTCGGAAATCGCGAGTTCCACCTTGGTTCCCGGCTGCCGAAGCCCGTTGAAGAGTTCGCGCTCGCCGTGCTGGTCGACGATGAGGACCCGGACGAGGCTCTCGGAACTCCCTTGGGGGACCTTGTACACGAAATTAACCACGGAGCTTTGCTCCCCGCCCTCCTTCGGACGGCCGCTGATCGAAAACTTCACTTGAGTGTCGTCGCCGACCAAGGAATCCGATTGAGGATCCTGCGCGAGAATGGTGCCGTAGGGAAAAAGCGAACTCGCGTCCTTGTCCACGGTGAGGGGGATTTTCTTTTCGCTCGCCCACTGCGAAGCTTCGGCGAGATTTTTTCGCAGGAAATCCGGCATCAACACGACGCCCTCCGGGGGCTCCCCTCGGGAAACGACGACGTTGACGAGAGAGTTCCTCTCGACGCTGGTCTCCGCCTGAGGGTCCTGAGTGAGGATCAACCCCTTTTCCAATCGGAGCGAGGGAGACTCGGTGACTTCTCCGAGGATCAATTGATTCTGCCGCAGCATCATTTCCGCGTTGCGCAGCGGCAGTCCGGCGATCGCCGGCGTGAACACGGTCTCGCCCCCTTGGCTGACGACGACGCGGATGGTTTTGCCTTCCCGCACCTTCGTTCCCGCCGGGGGGCGTTGGCGCAGAATCGAACCGATCGGCACCGCGCTGTTGAATTCGGAACCGTCCTTGACCAGCGCGAGCCGCAGCGGCGCGAGCATATCGAGGGCGCCCGAGATCGAGCGGGATTTCAAATCCGGAACGATTTGAAGGGGACGGTTGTGAATCGCGCCTTCGATTCCCCAACCCAGCATGAAAGCCGCGAAGGCGATCAGAAGCAGCACCGAAATAAAAAATTCGGTGCGGGTCACGAGGCTTCGTTTAGCGGTCGTCATCGCTTTCGTTCACTCCCGGCCGGACACGCATAGAGACGCTCAGGAGACCGAAACAAGTCGGTCTCCCGCGCCTAAACGCAGGCCGTTCAAAAAATCCGCCGATGTCTGCTGCTTTTTTCCTTCAGGCTGGACTTCTCTAAACCACAAACGGCCGGGATTTAATTGTACCAAAATGCCCTTTTTGGGATCAACGCATAAAACGGCGCCCGGCGGGACCGTTTCCGACGGGAGGGGCTCGTCCGCGGCGCGCTCGAGGCCGGTGTTGAGCACCTTTACGCGCTGCGGCTTCGCCGCCCCGGGAAGTTCCAGCATGAGAAAACAACCGGGCCCCGCCCGAAGTCCTCGAACCCGGTTATGCAGATCTTTCGCGGGCATCTCGAATGAGAGTCGCCCGAATTCGGGTTTAATTTTCGGAGCCTTGCTCGGGTCGCCCGTCTGCGGGACGCGCCGAATCCGCCCCGCCGCGATCTCCGCGAGCGTCTCGCGAAGCGTATTCACTCCCAGCGCCGCGAGCCGTTGGAACAACTCCGGAGCGGATTCCTCGTCGTCGACGGGGATCTCCGCAACGGACTGAAGCGGACCCGTATCCATGCCGTCGTCGAGCCAAAACAAAGACACGCCGGTTTTCGCTTCTCCCCGGACCAGCGACCATTGAACCGGAGCGGCGCCGCGATACCGGGGAAGCAAAGAAAAGTGAACGTTCAGGAAGCCCAGCCGGGCCAGGTTCAAAATCTCGCGCCGGAGGATATGGCCGTAGGCCACGACGACGCAAAGATCGGGGGACAACGCCCGCAATTCAGCGGAAAACTCGGCGGGCTTGACCGGTTGACGAAGCGCAATCCCCATTCGCGCCGCCGCCTCGGCCACGGGCGGCGGGCGCAGGATCATTCCGCGGCCGGACGGCCGGTCCGGCTGAGCGACGACCGCGGAAACCTCCCAGCCCGGCGCGCTAACGCAGGCCTCCAGGAACGCAACGGCGATTTGGGGGGAACCGAAAAAGACGAGCTTCATCGGGCTCAGGCCCAGGTCTTCTTGAGATCCTTCAGGATCCCCGCGACCTTCAGACGGCGGACGAGGTCGAGGTGATCGATGAACAACTTGCCCTCGAGGTGGTCGACCTCATGCTCGAACGCGCGCGCGAGCAATCCCGTGCCGGTTCGCTCCCACGCCTTCCCGTTCTCGTCCATCGCGCGCACCCGAACCTTCTGATGGCGCTTCACCTTAGCGTAGAGACCGGGAATCGAGAGGCAGCCCTCCTCTTCGATCACCGAGCCCTCGCGCGAGAGGATCTCGGGATTGAGCAGCACAAGGCGTTCGGATTTTCCGTCGGGGCGGACGTCGATGACCGCCAGACGGATGTTGAGGCCGATCTGCGGCGCGGCGAGGCCTACTCCATTGGCGTGATACATCGTCGCCCACATGTTTTCCAGAAGTTCCGGAAGATCGGAAGCGAACGACTCGAAGTCGATTTCTTTCGACGGATTCTTCAGGACCTTTTCGCCGTGCTTGGTGATGCGCAGCACGGTCCCGTCCCCGTCGTAAAGAGACTTCCCGCTCACGCGGAACTTTCCTTCTCGCGGATGAGGCGCAGAACCGAGTCGCCGTCCGGGGTTTTCAAAGCCGCGTCCAACAGATCCGCCTGAAACAGCGACGAAACGCTTCGAAGGAGTTGAAGGTGCAAAGTGAAGTGCTCTTGCTTGTTGGGGGAAAAGAAAACGAACATCGCGCGAATCGTAAAATCGGGCTGCTTCGGATCGACGATCCCCTCCGGGACCAAACCCAAAGCCGCGGCGATGGAATCGATGCCGTCCATCCGCGCGTGAGGAACCGCGAGGCCGGTGTCGAGCGTGGTCGAGATTCCCTGCTCGCGCTCCAGCACGCGGTTGAGAAATACCGAAGGGTCGCCCAGACCCCGCGCCTCGCAGAGATGCACGATCAAGCTCTCGATAAAGCTCTCTTTCGTCGCCCCGGGCTCGGCGCGCAGAATCAGTTCGGGAGAGAGCAAGGCCGCGATCGAGAGATTCTTCCCCGACCCCGTCACCGCGGCGGGCGCGCCTTCTTTCTTGCCGAACCATCCCATTCCCATCGCGCCATTATAATATAATCGCGCCAATGAAGAGTCCGCTATCGTCGAGGCGCGTCTGCATCACGCGTCCCCTAGGCAGTTCAAAAGGCCTGATCCGGCGCTTGCGCGCTTTCGGCGCCGAGACGCTCGAAACCCCCGCGATCGCCGTTCGCCCGCCGGACTCCTGGTCGCGGCTGGACCGGGCGCTGAGAAGGCTCGACGATTTCGACGCGATCATTTTCACCAGCGCCAACGGGGTCAACGGCTTCTTCGATCGCGCCGGGCGGGTTTTGCCCGGCCGTCCCCGGCGGCCCGACAGGGTCTTCGCGGTCGGGTCCAAAACCGCGGCCGCGCTCGCCAAGCGCGGCTGGCGCGGGGCGGAGCTTCCCGAGCGCTTCGAAGGCGAGGCGCTCGCCGGGCGCCTCGGCCGGGTGCGGGCCTGGAACATCCTCATCCCGCGCGCGGCCGTCGCGCGGGAAATTCTGCCCCGGTCCCTGCGCGCGGCGGGAGCCCGCGTCACCGTGGCGCCCGTCTACCGAACGACTCCGGACGCGGCCGGCCTCGCGGAACTCGCGAAGGCGGCACGCTCTCAATCGGTGGACTGGGTCACCTTTACCTCCGCGTCGACCGTGCGTGAAACCCGACGGGCCCTCGGGCGCCGCGCGTTCTCGGAACTCTTCCAAACCGCCCGAGCGGCCTCGATCGGCCCGGTCGTATCGGCGGCCCTTCGCGCGGCCGGCGTCGAACCCGCCGTCGAAGCGAACCCTTATACGACCGACGCTCTCGCGGCCGCCATCGCGCGCTTCTGCCGCCCCGAACCGGCGGCCGCCCTTCGTTTGACGCTGACGCGCGCCCTCAGAGAGGCCGGCATCATCGTCAAGCGGCATTTCAAAAAGGTCCGCGCGAAGCGCAAGGGAGGCTGGCGGGCGAACCTGATCACCGCGGCCGATCTCGCCGCCGAGCAGAAAATTCTCGACGTGATTCTAGCCCGCTTCCCCGAACACGATTTTCTCGCGGAGGAACGCGCTCCCCGCAAGGGCGGGTCCGAGTACTCTTGGGTCGTGGATCCCATCGACGGAACGACGAACTACGCCCATGGATTTCCGGCCTCGTGCGTTTCCATCGGATTGACCCACCGGGGACGACCGCTGATGGGGGGAATCTACGATCCGTCGCGCGACGAACTCTTTTTCGCCGAACGCGGGAAAGGCGCGACGCTCAACGGGAAGCGCATCCGCGTCTCGCGCGCCGCACGGGTCTCCGAGGCCCTGCTGATGACCGGCTTCGCCTACGACCGGGATAAGCGCGCGAATTTCTACCTTCGCATCGTAGGGGAATTCCTGAAGCGGTCTCACGGAATCCGGCGCAGCGGCTCCGCCGCGCTCGACCTCGCCTGGACGGCCGCCGGCCGCATCGACGGATACTGGGAGTTTCACCTCAATCCATGGGACGTCGCGGCGGGACGGCTGATCGTCGAAGAGGCGGGAGGGAGGGTAAGCGATTTCTCAGGGAAACCCTGGGGGCGGCTCGAAGAATGGGGCCGGCAGACGCTCGCATCCAACGGCCGAGTCCACGCCGAAATGCTCCGCCTTCTTAAGGAATACGCGTCTAATTAAAGACGAAACGCCATCGAGATGCGGTGGGTGGTGCCGAGATCCCCGAACGGCACCCAGGCGTAATCGAGACGGAAACGGAAGAGATCGAGGCCGAAGCCGGCGGACATCGCCGTGAGCCCGTCGATATTGCGGTCGCGGCTGATGTTGTAGCCCCCGCGCACGGAGCCCTTCATGCGATCGCCGAACGGGAAGGTCGCCTCGGAGCCGATGCTGAAGTAGGGATCCTGATCCACGGGAATGTGAATATCGAGCAGCCCGCCCACGGTGGGACTGATGTGCCACAACACCCCGCCCTGCATCTTCATCGGAAGAGGATCGGACACGGACCCGAGTTGGAGCGGAGGGCCGATGTTCCGGATGCTGAACCCCGCGTCGAGCGCCCCCTCTCCCAAATCCGTGACGCGATCGGCCTGAACGCCGAGATCGAGGGCGAACGACGAACCGGATGTGTTGTCTATCGCGCTGCGGATAAACTTGACCGCGGCGCCTCCGAAGATCCTGCCGAACGCCTTCCCGTACGCCGCCGACAGGGCCAGATCGACCGGCTTGAAATTTCCCTGCGAGTTTCCGAAGACATCGTAGCGCGTAATCGCCGATTGAGAAAAATACTCGGCGGCGAAGCCAAGAACGCCGCCGCGCGACGCGAACGGCCGCGCGTAGGACAGCGTCCCCGAGTAGGAAGTCTCCAACAACGCGTTGTAGCTGAAACCCACTTCCGACAGCCCGGCCTCCTCCATCCGGCCGAGACCCGCCGGGTTCCAGAACAAAGCGTCGGAGTTATCGACCGCCGCCGAATACGAAGACCCGAGCGCCTGCGCGCGGGCCCCGGCGGGAAGCTTCAAAAAGGCGGCGGCCGTCGTGCCTGCCGCTTTATCGGAGAAAGCGCCATCGGGCAAAAACCCGGCGCGCGCCGGTTTCGGGAAGGCGAAAAAAAGGACGGCCGCGATCAGGGGGAAGGGGATTCGCACAAAGTCTCAGACAGGCCAAACCGGGCCCTTGCCCGGCTCCGGCTTGAGAGGATCTACGACGTCGTTTTTCTCATCCGCCGCGGGAACGCTGAGCGACAGGGAATCGGCGACATCCTGCGCCGACTCCTCCTTCGCGGTTTTGGCCGCAGGCAACTCGATGCGCGGTTCGATTTTCTGAGTCGCCGGTTCGAGACTGAAGTCGATCGAGGGTTCCTCGACGGGTTTCGGTGCGGGCGCGGGTTTGGCGACCGACACGGGCGCGGGTTTGGCGA
>PFUL01000030.1 GCA_002790095.1 Elusimicrobia bacterium CG_4_9_14_3_um_filter_62_55
CGCCTCGACGCTGGGCCTGACGGACTCCCAGTTTCTGGCCGGCGGCGACATGACCTTCTCGGGCCCCTCTCAAGCGGGCGTCGTGAACGCCGGGGAGATCACGGCGCTCGGCGGGGATGTGCTGCTTGTGGGGCGGACCGTGCGCAACACCGGCACGCTGACGAGCGAAAACGGCACGACGGGACCGCAAACCTACAACGGACCGGTGAACCCGTGATCCACCGTCTGAAATGCGCCGTTCTGCTCAAGCCGACTTCGACCGAGGAGACTTAGAGAGATTTGAGGTAGGCGTCCAGCAATCGAAACGCTCCGTCCAAGTCCTCCGAAAGATCGCATTGGAGCGCGAGTTCGGTGTAGCGCTGCTTCCAATCGGCCGGCGGCGGGTTCAAGATATCCGGCATCGCATGCGTTTTTCTCCGCTTGAAGGTCGCGTCGATGGCTTTCTTGACCAGAGGTAGGTCCAGCTTCGGGCTCGACCGGATGAGCAGGAGCATATCGACCATATCCCTTACCCGGGAATTGACCGATGGGCGAGGAACCGTATAAGCGTGCACCTTCTCTGCGAAGTGCTGCTCCCGGGAAATCGTCGGGAATTTAGCGGCGGGTATCCCGGCGAATTTCAGCCAGTCGCGGCCCTCGATCGTGTCGAGCGGAGTCATGACCACGTCGCCGGCCGCTATGTCGATGTGGAACTTCACGAAACTTCGTCCATCCATGCGGGCCTCAACCGGGAAACGTGCGCCGCCGTAAGGGGCGGCGTCCAGGTCTTGCATAACGCCGCCGATCACGAAGGAGAAGAAATCCTCCATATCCTGTTGCGCCGCGCTCCTAAGGACCTCGAAGATCGCTTCGTTGATCGGCTCTCCTCGCTCCTTGCCCAAAGATTCACGGAGCACCAAATCGATGTCCCTGGTGACGCGGGCTTCCTTGATCCGCAGCTCCAAGGCGTAGCCGCCCTTAAGAACCCAGGGGGCCTTCACGCCTGAAAACAGGCGAGCCAGCAGACGGTCAAACGCCACCTCGCGCAACAACCGCTGAATGTCGAGGCCTTCCGCCTTCGCCAACAGCTTGAGCCGGTCTTCAAGCGCGCGGCGAAACGCCGTCGGCGTGGCGTACTTTTTAATCTTATCCATCAAACCTTCTCTCTGAACTGGAGGATCCGCTTTTTCATTTCCTCGGGAAGATGGCTTTGCTCGATCTCTCCCTTGCTTAGAATCCCCCGCTGGAAAGCCTGCCGCACCGCCTGTCGCATGTGGTCCAGCTCAACGGTTTCCTCTCTCAGCAGGTCGGCGATCGCGCGCAGCGGACGCGCCACCTTAAAGCCGTGCATGGACTCCACTTCGTGCTTTTTAAAGACCCCGCGGTGAAGGATTAGCACCTCGGGAATGGCGCTGTTTCGGCGAAAGCCGGACGGCACGGTCATGTGAATCTTCGGAGGATTGAGATCCGAGAGATCGTAGATGCTTAGCGCGGTCTGATGCGAGTAAATTCCTTGGGGCTCTCCCTTCCGATTGCTGGACCAAAGAGACCAGGTGATGAGATCGGGATGGTCCGGGTTGGGGTAATTCGCGAGCCGGTAAATGCCCCGATGCTCCCGGACCCAGTTTCCCGCCTTGATGTTATACGAGTGCGTGCTGGCCGCATAGCCCGCGGCGGCGGCCTGCTTCGTTGTGAAGTAGCCGCCTTGCGCGGATGCGGTCTCATGGAGACGCTGTGCCTTCTGTTTGTAAGATGTCGTCATGGCATAATACTTCAGGAATATTGAAGTATTATGCTCCAAATACGCAATAAAATCAAGATTCCCGGGGGCTCGCACAATCCCTCTACTTTTTACGCTATTCGTGCTCAAGTGAAAATGCCATTTGACCTCGCGCGCCTGACCGGCGTGAGCCACAACCTGATCTCGCGCATTGAGAGGGGGGCTGCGGCCAACCCAGACCCGGCCTACCGCGTGGATGGCTTAGGCTTTTTATTTCCAAACGCCGCGAGCGCGAATCCGGCATCGGACATCTCGACCTTAAAGTCAGCGGCCTCCATCAGCGCGGCGATGCCCTTGTCTCCTCGCAATGGGAGCTTGGCCGCAACGGCCGCGTCCACGTCGTACGAATGGACTGCGATCTCGGCGGACTCCTCGTTCCAGGCATATATCTGAGGCACCCACCCGCCGACGATGACAATATCCGCCAGATACCCCCGCAGGGCGTCCAGCATCGTGAATAGAACTTTCTTGACGACATCCGGCGAAGCCTCAGCGGGCATTGCGCCACCTCGGCATCAGAACCTGAGAGAGGATGTGCTCGGCCTGCTCGCGCCCCCGGACCGGATAGCGGTAGCAATCGAGATAGAGTTGGATTTCCGAAACGACAGGCAGCTTACGGAACACCCGGGATCCATAGGCGCCTGAATCGGCATAGTAGGGCTCGATGAGATGAATCGGTCCTAATTTATTCGGCGTGAGATGAAGAACATTCTGCCAGGAGCGTCGGAGTTGGTCGGCCCTAGGCAAATGGATATGGACTTCGCTGAAGGTCGCGAATGGAGCGATAAGGGAAGCTCCCGCCATGCAGGTCACCGCCCAGGGCCCTGGAAGACGGTCGCGGGACTTGGCAAGCAGATTGAGAATGGCGTTTGGATCGGTGACCCCATCCATAGAGAAGCGATAGTACTTGACCGACTTCATGGCGTACCATGCCGCCCAATCCCGCAGTAGTTGGACTGGATCAAGAAGCCGCGCCTCCGCCGGGCTCTCCCGAGAAGCGAGCCCCAGGCGCTGAAGTTGGCGCAAGCTTAGGATCGTCAGGGCAGGGCTTATCCCCGCCATCCTAGAGAGTTCCCGGATCCCCCAGGATTTGGCCGGGCTGGATAGGGCAACCCTCAGCAGCATGGATGCGCTGTCGGCAAATGGGTTTCGTTCCTGCGGAGCCAGTGTTTTCATTCGTCTTAATTACAACTTTGTAAACATAATATAGTTTAGCAAAATTGCCCAATAAACTATCTATATATCGGTTAAGTATAATAAGAATTTACAACTTTGTAAACAGTCATTATGTTAATTGCGAAATGGGGCGCAATGGTAGTCTTACCGTCCTCTTCGGACTCCACGAATCTTGCGGCCACAAGGCACCCTCGAATCTGGCCTCGCGGTCAGGCCGTTACAAGAAGAGGAACTGCGCAGCCGGATCGTAGCTGTTGTAGACGGTATCCTCGGGCCCAACGACGGCGTTCCACCGCGCGATCATCTCGCGGTTCATCTCATCGATGGATGCGAAGGGACGCGCGCAGTACTTGATCACGTTGGCGTGATTGAAGTGCGTGTCCGCGGTGAAGAATATCTTCGCCATCGAGTCTCAGCCGTTGATCCGGGCTTTGAGCTGCTTGAGCTCATCGATGATATCGCTCCACTTCGGCGAAGCTCCGAACATCATCGCCTGCATCTCGTCGTAGTCCTTGCCCATCGCGGCCAGCCTCCCCGCGTCCGGCACGAGGCGCAACGAGCCGGGCTTCGCGGCCGCGTAGTTCGCCCATTCGCTCGCGAAGAAAAAGCTCTTGTGCTTGACGACCCGCTCCAGCAGGTCGCCGCGCTTGAGCGCTTGGCGGCCGAGTTCGTGACGCGAGAAGCAATAGAGGTCGTAGAAATGCCGCGAATGGCGCTCCGCGGAAGGCTTTCCTTCCGGCCGGCGGCATGCCGCATGAAGCAAGGTCGCCTTCTCCCAGAACGTGCGTTCGGCGCTCAAGGTCCGCACCGTGCACTTCGGCATGGTGAATATGCGCGGAAAATCCTCGGCGGCGTAGGGTGTGATCTCGGCCTCCACCGCGGGCCAGTCGTCGGAGCGAGCGCCCATCTCCAGGCGTATCGCCGGGCGGACGTATTTGAGCGCTCCGGTGACGTCGCTCTGCGGATAGGCGAAGATCAAGGTTTGGGGATCGTCGCTATCCACTTCCAGCGACCAGCCCGAGGGTCCCAGGACCGTTGTGAAATCGCGGCGCAACTCGGGCAGGAGTTTTTCCCTGACGGTCTCCCTGCACCGATCCACGAGGGCCGCCAGCCGCCGCCCGGCCTCGTTCTTGCTGATGCCGGCTTCCTCGGGATCGCGGGCGTCCGCGAATCCGAGATCGCGGCGGCGAATAGCTGGGCTCGCTCGCGACTTAAACTTTTGGCTACCGAGTCCATGAGTTTATTGCTCCGTGATGCGCTTGACGATCGGACGCATCCAGATCGATGCGCGATGCAGGTCGCGGCGAAGCTTAGCCTTGGCCTCGGCTGGAAGCGTGCGCCGCAGGCGCGCCGCCACTTGATCGGTGACGTTCGCTCGTCCGATGTAGCGCAGCGCCTCGAAGACCAGGACGCTGATGTCGTTCTTGACCCCCATGCGCCGCGGCCCCGCATGGCGGAAGACGATCGAGTAATTGCCGATGGCGACGCTGCGCGATGAGCCGTCGGTCAAATAGATGGGTTTCGCCGGGACTTGGGTGGAAAGCCCCAGGAGATTGGCCGCCTGCGCGCCGGTAGCCACGATCCGGGTGCCGGTCCGCCGCGCAATCGCCCGCGCCACCGTATCCATCGAGGGCGGCAGTTCGCCTCCCAGCTTCTCGTTGATCACCGGGTAGTGGTAAAGCCCCATTCCGACCCTGCGGATGGTTTCCGCACGGGCAAGGCGGGAGAGCGCCTGGCGCACGGCCGCGGGGCTTCCGAGGGAAAGGAAGTCCTCGCCGAAGAAGACGCAGCCGCGGCCGCGCCGGGTGACGCTGGCCATGATCCTGTCCTCGAGGCTTAGGTAAATATCGGTATTCATTTGTCACACTAATATACAGTTTAGTGTGACATAAGTAAAGACCTAATTACTGAAAATATAACGACTTTATGGGAATAAGATTCCGGATATAGCTTGCGGTTCTGAGGCTGTTTCCGATACAGCGCAGCAGGAACGCCTCATAGGCATGCTCAAAGAGGCAGCCGCCGATAATTGCGGCACGTCCGATCGTGTGTTTTTTCATTTCCCGACCCTTGTGCCATTGGCCTGGGGAAACAAGCGAAAACCCGGGCGCTATGGCCCGGGTTTTGCGTGGTTCTCCGTCGAGAACGCCGATCTGGCCTCGCGGTCAGACCGTTACAAGAAATTGACGCTTCCTCCATGGGTACGCGCCGCGTTGGCGGGTACACTGGGAGTAATACTAGTAGGAGGGCAAGATGAAACGATCCACTGATTTGTGCTGTCGGGCGTTGCGCGTCGGGCTTGCGCTCCTCCTCGTCGCGCCCGCCGCTTGGGCCAACCCGTCCGGCGGTGTCGTGACCTCCGGCTCGGCGACCATCGGATCGAGCGGCTCGACCTTGACCGTGAACCAGACGACCGATCGGGCCATCATTAACTGGAACGACTTCTCGATCGCTTCCGGCGAGACAACGCGGTTCGTGCAACCCTCTGCGACCTCGGCCGCGCTCAACCGGGTAACAAGCGCCAACCCTTCCTCTATACTCGGCACCCTCTCCGCCAACGGCCAGATTTACTTGATCAACCCGAACGGGATCACGGTGGGCGCCGGCGGGGTGATCAACACCCAGAGCTTCATCGCCTCGACGCTGGGCCTGACGGACTCCCAGTTTCTGGCCGGCGGCGACATGACCTTCTCGGGCCCCTCT
>PFUL01000032.1 GCA_002790095.1 Elusimicrobia bacterium CG_4_9_14_3_um_filter_62_55
CCGTTTGGCGCAGGAACTCCCGTTCGGACAGACGGTCGTCGACAGCTGGAGCCTCAAGCTCTACGAGCCCGTCATGAAGCAGCTTCCGAAGGTCCCGCAGTACGTACTCGGGCTCTTCCCGTTGTTCTCGCTTCTGTTTCTCGTCCCGTTCATCACCTTCTTTTTGCTCATGGACTCGACACGGCTTCTTCAAAACGCGATCCAGGTCTGCCCGAGCCGCTACGTGGAACAGGCGCTGCACCTGCTGAGCGAAATCGACACTTCGCTGGGCAATTACATCCGCGGGTTGCTGATCATCGCGACCGTCATCGGCGTCGCTTCCTATGTCGGGCTCGTGCTGCTGCAGGTCGATTACGCGCTGGGCGTCGCAACGCTCGCCGGACTTTCCAGCTTCATCCCGTATCTGGGCGCGCTGATCGGAGCGGTCGTCGGAGCCCTTGTCGCCTTCTTCCAGTACCACAACTTCACGATGCCGGTTTACGTTCTGCTCCTGTTTTTAGGCATTCGAATCGCGGATGAAGCGCTGGTGCAGCCCGCAGTTTCCAAACATTCGATTCACATCCACCCGCTCGTTTTTCTTTTGTCCCTGATGATCGGAGGGAAACTCTTCGGGTTTATCGGGCTGCTCTTCGCGGTCCCCGCGGCCTGCGTGGCGAAATCGCTGTTTATCGTCGCGTGGCACTGGTACGCGACGGAATCCATGATCGACGCCTCCGACCTCGAAGGCGTTCATATCCCTTACCTCTGAGCGGTGGAAAGCTTGGCGCGCAGGTCTTCGGGGATCTCTTCGGATTTCCAGTAGGCGTTCAACAGGGCATGGCGCGTGAACCCCTTCACGGCGAGTTGCCCGCCTTCGTCCGCATTTAAAATTTCGTAAGAAAAGGACAGGCCCGACGCGCCGATCTCGGAAATCCAGCACCGGATCATGATTGAGTCGTCGTAGCGGCACGGAACTAAATATTCGCAGCGGCATTCGACCACGGGCAGATAGAGCTGGCGCTCCATTTCAAGGTCGCGGTAGCGGATGCCGAAGGCGCGCAGCAGTTCCGTTCGCCCGGTCTCGAAATACCTCAGATAGTTTCCATGATAAACGATCCCGAGCCGGTCGGTGTCCGCATACGCGACCTTCGCCTGGAACACGAAGACCTTCCCGTCCAACCCGCCGCCCGCAGCGCTCGGCGCCGGCGCAGGCGCCGGAGCGGATTCGGCGAGTCGCGGCAGAGGCGTAGGCGCTCCGAGCGAGGGTGCGGGAGCCTCGTCGTGGACGCGCCCCAAGGGCTGATCGAAAGTCGGGCTCGGAGCCGACGGCACCGAGGCCTCCCCCGGAGTTCCCATGCCGACGAACGGACTTGTTTTGGGCGCTCCGGGGAATTCGTTCCGTTGCGGTGGAGCCGCATCCGGCGGAGGCGGAGGAGCGGACTGCGCAACGGAGGCTCCTTGCGCCGTCGGCTTCCCGGCGGCGCCCGATTCTCTCGCCGCGATGATTTTATCCAGCACCTTCCGCAGTTGTGAAACGGAAATCGGCTTTTTGAGAAAAAAAGTATTCGGGGTCGAGCGAATGGTTTTCTTCACTTCCTCGACCGTGGCCCCCGTCAAAAAGACGATGGGGGTCGCCGCGGTATCGGTTGAGGCGCGAAGCCGATCATAAACACCCGATCCGCCGCCGGCAGGCATGTTGAAATCAAGCATGATGATGTCGGGCTTTCCTTGATGGGCCTGGAGCACGCCTTGAAGGGCGTCGTACGCCGCGGCGACCCGGAAACCCAGCGTTTCCAGACCCTCTTTGACCGCGGCGACCAAGGACTGGTCGTCGTCTATGATGAGAACAGATCGGTCGCTCATCGCGCCATAATATGGAGGAAGAACGGCAATTGCGCAAGGGACGCCCGTTTGAACCACACAACACGGGACGATACCGGATGAGAAGGTTTAGGACCCAATCGGAACCCAGATTTTCGTTGTAGGACCCAGACTTATTTAGGCCGAAAAACAAACCCGGCTTGGGACCTAGGAACCATAGGGAACGGGTTCGCCTCACCTATAATGGGACACATAGGATTGATTTAGATCAAGATCCTAAGTCAAGCACTAGGGGATACTTCATGCTTATTTTGAAGGAAAGAAAAATTAAATCCGCCGTGGCCGCGACGCTCGCGGGAATCCTGATCGCGACCTCGCCCGGAGTGTTCTCCTACCGCGCGATTGCCGCCGTTACCAGCGGAAATGCCGCCGCGCCGCGAAGCTCCGTCCCGAGCGGCCCGACCCTCGCCCCGATGCTTACCGTACCCGGAGTGAACCTCGGATCCATTGCTCCGGTCGGCTCGCTCGCCTTGGACGGATCCCTCCCGGTTCTTTCCCCGATCGTGCTTCCGGCTTCCAATGCCGCCGCCCTCCCCGCGGCGTCGCGCGAAGCGTCCCGCAAGGCGGCTTCCCCCGTCCGGTCCCCCTCCGGCGCATACGCGATTCCCGATGCCCCCTCCTCCGTCCTGCCCCGCTCGCGGACCGAGATGCCCGCGACGCCGACCTCTGCCGCCGCCAAGAGCGTCTCCGGCCTGGTATCCGGTCTCGTCAAGCGTTTCGCCCCCGCGCTTCCCGGCGCCGCCGGACGCTCCGCGCTCCCCGCGAACGCGGCCTCGGCGCTCGATGCCCGCTTCGACGGCAGCGTGTCCCGCGCGAACTCGGTCGCGGATGCGCCGGTCGCGGGGCGCGTCGGATCCGTCCGCCCGGCGCTGCGCGCGTCCGCCCCGGTCAATGCGGCGGACTGGCGCCGCGTTCCCAAGCCCCTGGAAAACTGCGTCGGCGCGAGTTGCGGCCACGATCACGGGGTGACGAAGGCCGAAGGCAAGACGAGCCCTCTTCAATGGTTCACGGCCGGCGCCTCACTCGCCGCGATCGTCGGCGTGATGTACTTCTCGAGCGTTTCCCTGCTCCCGATCCTCGCGGTCTCCGGCACTCTGATGCTCTCGATCCTGGCGCACGAGTCCGCGCACATCCTCGGCCTGCGCATCTGGGGCGACCCGACGCCGAAGGTGGCCGGACGCGATCATCTGAACCCGCTCATGCACATCGATCCGATCGGAACGATCCTGGTTCCCGCCGCCAGCCTGATGCTCTCGCAGGCGACGATCGGCTTCCCGCTTCTGTTCGGCTGGGGCAAGGCCGTCCCGGTCGACTTCAACAACCTCGCGGAGCCCAAGGCCAAGAACGCGGCCAAGGTCGCCATGCTGGGGCCGCTGACGAATCTCGCGCTCGCGGGCCTCGGCTTCGCGGCGGCGTTGGCGCTGCCCGCCTTCGGACTGGCGGCCGCCGGCGGCGCCGTCCTGATGGCGCTCGGCGTGTTCTGGAAGATCAACCTTGCGCTGTTTGCCTTCAACCTTCTGCCCTTGCCATGGCTCGACGGCGGCAAACTGCTCGTTTCGCTGTTCCCGAAAAACCTCTACGCGCGCTGGACGGCGAACCCGAATCTGCCTCAGGCCTACCAAGGCATCTTCAAGAAGATCTACGAAGGCCCGGCGAACGTCCTGAGCCGGTTCCATATTCACAGCATGGGCCAGATCAACGGGATCACGCGCGTCCTGACGCTCGGCGCGCTGGGCGCGTTCTACGCGCTGTTCTTCTCGACGATGCAGATTCCCTTTCTGTTCCTCGCCTTGCCGTGCAGCTACGACTACTGGTGCATTCGCGAGAAGGTGCGCTCCGAGCAGGCCGTCGAGGAGATGATGGACCTCATGAGCGAATGGGGCGCCGCGCTCGCCCAGATCGCCGAGGATCACGACGCCGAATCCGAGGTCTCGACCTTCGAGGCCGAGCACGCGATGAAGAACGCCGTGGACTACCTGCTTGAGGACCTGATGGCGAAAGAAGAGTTCCGCAATCTCTCCGAAGAGGAGAAGATCGCGGAGTTCATGCGCCATTACCCCGACTGGGCGGTTCGCTACCTCAAGGACAAGGTGTTCACCGAGGACACCGAGCAGAAAATCCGAGAGATCCTCGCCGACGAGCGCAACACGCCGTTCATGAAGCGCCTGGAGAACTGGCTGAAGGAGCACAAGGTCTTTGAAAAGATGGCCTCGCCGCACGCGAAGAAGAAGTACAAAGACGCGAGCGAAGAGGCCGACGCGGACCGCAAGCGCACGATGGGCGGCTTCCTGCCGATCACGATGCTCCCCTCGGTCGCCTTGGGCGGCGCGGATGCCGGGGTCTTCACCGGCGTCTTCGAGTTCTTGGCGTCTTTGGGTCTGGGGTCGGCCATGCTCTCGGGAACCACCCGCCGCGACGGCGTCGACGGACCCGCCGACAAGATCGTCCGGGCCCGGGGCGACGAAGCCGAGGAGCGGGCGCTGGTCATCCGTTTCGAAGACGGCGTCAGCGAGGAGCAAGCGCGCGACGCCGCCTTCGAAGAAAATCTCGAGGTGGAGGCCGTGGAAACCATCCCCGCTTCAGTCCCGGTCGGAACCGAGGCACCGGAATACCGCCGGATGCGCGCAAGCGTGCGCGGCGGCGTGGACCTCCCGGAAACCGTCGCACGTCTCGCGCAGCGCGCGGCGGTGCGGAGCATCGTCATGCACGAACGCGCTTTGGAGCGCGCGGTCACCCGCGCCCAGCAAATGGCGGACGCGAACGCCGAAGCCGCCCCCGAGACGAATCCAGCGCCGGAATCCGCCGAGGAGGATACCGTCCTCGAGCCGCAAATCCCGGACTTCCTCAATAAGACGGCCGTCGCCGAAGACCTGCCCGACTTCAAGGACATGCGCATTCGCTTCTCCGAAAAGCTCACCGTCACCGCCGAAAAGGAACTGATGGAAAACCGCGTGTTCAAGGCCGCGTCGAAATACCGCTGGGAAAACGAGACGACGCTCGTCGTCACCGTCCTCGACGCGCAGGCCGGCGCGCGCCTGATCGCCGAGTCCCACTTCAACTCGAGCATCGCCGGCGTCGAAGTCTCCTCGATGGGCGAGGAAACCTACGAGCGCCTCCTCGCCGAAAACCCCGGAGCGTTCAAGGCGGGAAAGCCGGAAAACCACGCCGAAATCGTCGACGCCGTCGATGAAACGCGCGGGATTCTCGTTCAATTCCGGGACGGGAACACGCGGGAGGAGATCGACGCGTACGCGGAACTCTACGGCCTTCGCGTCGTAGAGACCGATTACCGCGGCGCCTCGAACCTCGTTCTCTACGAAGCCCCGAAAAACGACCAGCAGGCCTGGTTCGTCAGGACGATCGCGAACGCCGTCCCCGAAGCCTTCGCCGGGAAGATCGACTCCATCCGCCCCATGCGCGAGGAAATCGCCGCGCAGATCCAGGAAGAGCCCGAAGCGGCCGCGCCCGTCCCGGTGGAACGTCGGAGCGTCCACGACGAATGGGTCGAATTCCTCAACACGCAGGAGCTCATCACCGGAAAGACGCTCGAGCCCAAACAGGCCGGCCTGATCGCCTCTTTGCTCAAGCCCGTGCAGCCGCCGCCGACCGAGAAAAACCACCCGATCATCGGGCGCACCTCGGAGCAAAAGCGCGTGATTCCGGTGCTCACGGCGCCCCGCGGCGGCGTCAACAGCGTGATGCTCGTCGGC
>PFUL01000027.1:0-36199 GCA_002790095.1 Elusimicrobia bacterium CG_4_9_14_3_um_filter_62_55
TGTCCCTGCTTGAGGGTTTCGACGTCCTTGAGAGCGACGATCACCGTCTTTTCAAGAATTTCGACGGCCGCGTCGACGGGGTCGGTGAGTTCCGACAGCCGCGCGACGACCATTTCCTTCGTCAATTGGTTCACATTGAGATATTCCATGAGGGGCCTCCCCGGTGGGGCCCTCTCTGCGAAGGTCCCGCGAATTCCGGTATGTCCTATCACCAGTGTAACCGGTCTACGCGGGTTGTCCATGCGACCTTGGTCTGTGACGCCGGTCACGGAACGGATAATCGAACTGGCCGCCCCGAATCGCTCATCTCGTCGTGCTGATCATGCTTGGGATCGGTTATGGCGATTAAGAAGAGGATGGAAATGCTTGCACCTAAACGGGCAGCATTGAAGAGATAGTAGGCGCTTGTTTCCCAATCGGGCTCATCTTTGCTTGGCCATGATTTCCGGAACGAGGCGTTCCTGCACAAATCGTTCTGTGAAGCCCTCCCGCCAAGGCTCGATTCGAAAATCTGGTCGGAAGGCCGCGACGAAGCGGTGGTAGAAAATGTCGCTTTTGCTCGTATCGCACACGAGCAGGCGCTTTATGGGGTTGTTTCCGCGTTTGGCGATTGCATCGGCGATGCGCGCCCGAACATCACCATCGGTAGCGGGCATATTCCAGCCGATGACGACGACGGACGCGCACTCCTGAAGCTCTCGGTCGATATTCTGCCAAGTCTGCCAGAGAACAGTTCCGTCCAGGGCCTTTGTCGGGCTGGGTGGAATGAGTATAGGCTCAAGTCCGTCGCTGGATGGGCCGAGATACTTGGCAATTAGCTTTGAGTAGCTGTCGCCCGGAGTCGGCAGGATCGGGAGCTTCGGATTCTCCATGTCGAGCAATGGCAGAGACCAGCGGTCGCCGTTTCGCTGGCGGAACCAATAGAGGCTGCCATGCGGCTTGAGGACCGTAACATGGCCTTTGTCGATGTGCGGAAAATGCTTCGGTTTCAGAGCTCGACCGTTTCGAAGGTCCTCGCAGGTAATATGCCGCTCGAATCCGACCCCGTAGTTTTCGTGCGGGTTCCAGACGGTCTTGCCGGATCCTCGGTTGGGGTCCGTAGGATTTTGCCGCTGAAGGGCACGCTCCAGGAGTACGTCGTAATTGAACGAGACGAAGCGGGTGAATCGGGTATAGCCCCGTTTTTGGATGGTGTCGCAAAGATGGTCTAGCGGCGTGCCCCCTGCGACCGCGCCGGCCTCTTCCTCCAGTTTCCCAAGGAGCCAGAGGATGTAGTTCTTAACTGCGATGAAGGGTTTGTCATCATCGGTGCGAAGCGCGTACTCTTCGGCCTGGGAGAGCGCCCATTCGATGTTTGTTCGCCGACGTTCTTGGCTCTTAAGGAATTCCTGATTCGATAGCTTCTTGAGGTATGTCGTTGCTGCTTTTTTAAAAATATCAGTGTCATGGCCGGCAAGAAGGTCTTTGGCCAGCACCCCGTATTCGGGCTCTCCCACAGACTCGCCAAACGGCATTCCGGAAAAACTTCCTCCCGACATTCCCATGTTCGAGGGGGGTCCTCCCCAAACACCGCATTCTGAGTGAACAGTTTCCAGACGGGCCATCATCTGCCAGTACGGGAGAGTATTGCCTGGAGAGTCGGTATTCCGCGAGGCAAATTCAAAACCAAGCTCAAGGAAATCATCCATAAGAGGCATGCGGGGCCACGCTGCACGTGAAGCCCCGGCGCCAATGAAATAGAGAATCTTTTCACTCACGGAAGATTCTCTAAGTCGGCCGGCATATGTTCATGGCGCATTGACGTTATGCCGCCCAATCCTTGCAGAGCAGTTCCGCCTGCTCCAGCACCGTCTTGACCGCCTTCTCCTGTTTGTCCGGCGGGTAGCCGTGGCGGCGCAGAACGCGCTTGACCATGACGCGCAGATTGGCGCGCACGCTCTCGCGGACAGTCCAGTCGATCGTGGTATTCTTACGCACCGTATCGACGAGTTCGCGGGCGATGGCTTTGAGCGTCTCATCGCCGAGAACCTTAACCGCGCTGTCGTTGATCTCCAGTGCGTCATAGAAAGCGATCTCATCGTCGGTCAGGCCTAGCCCCTCCCCCCGCTGGGAGGCTTCGCGCATTTCCTTCGCGAGCCGGATCAGTTCCTCGATGACCTGCGCAGTCTCGATGGCCCGGTTGCGGTACTTGCGGATGGACTCTTCGAGCATCTCCGAGAAGGAACGGGACTGGATCAGAAACTTGCGCTTGCGGAGCTTGATCTCGTCTTGGAGCAGGCGACGCAAGGTCTCCAGGGCGAGGTTCTTGTGCGGAAGTCCGCGGATCTCGGCTAAGAATTCATCCGAAAGGATGGAAATATCGGGTTTCTTAAGACCCGCCGCTTGGAAAATGTCCACCACGCCGTCCGAAGAGACTGCCTTGGAAACGATCTGCCGGATAGCGTGTTCGACCTCTTCCTCGGGTTTGCGCTCGCCGGTGCCGCGCTTGGCCAGCGCGGCCTTGACCGCCTGAAAAAAAGACACATCGTCGCGAAGGCGCAGGGCTGCGGGCTGCGGCACGGCCAAGGCGAAGGCCTTGGAGAGCTCGGTCACCGCGCGCATGAGGCGATCCTTACCCTCCTCCTTGGCCAGGATATGTTCCTGGGCCGGCGGCAGAAGTGCCAACCGCGCCTCAGGTTTGCCCGAAGTCCACGCGCTCCAATCGAAGCCGTGGAAGAGGCTCGCGCAGAGCTCATGCTTCTCCTGGATGAGCGCCACGGCCTCGTCCTGGTCGATCGTCGGCCGGCCGCGGCCTTCGTTTTCCGTGTAGTCGGCGAGCGCCTTCTTAAGCTGATCGGCCAGACCGAGGTAATCGACCACCAAACCGCCGGGTTTGTCCTTGAACACCCGATTGACCCGCGCGATGGCCTGCATGAGGCCGTGGCTGCGCATGGGCTTGTCCACATACATGGTGTGCAGGCAGGGCGCGTCGAAGCCGGTCAGCCACATATCCCGGACCAGGACCAGCTTCAAGGTGTCTTTCTCCGCTTTGAATCGCTTCGCCAGGGCGTCGCGGCGCGGCTTGTTGCGGATGTGTCCCTGCCAGTCCTCGGGATCGGAGGCGCTGCCGGTCATGACGACCTTGATTTGACCCTGGCCATCATCGTTGTCGTGCCACAGAGGCCTGAGCGCGACGATCTGCTTGTAGAGCTCGACGCAGATGCGCCGGCTCATGCAGACCACCATGGCTTTGCCCGTCATAACCTCAAGACGAGCTTCAAAATGGTCCACGAGGTCCCGGGCGATTAGGTCCAGTCGCTTCTCGGTGCCCACAAGAGCCTCGAGCTGCGCCCACCGGGACTTGAGCTTTTCCTTGCGGCCCACTTCCTCGCCCTCAGTTGCCTCCTCGAAGTCGGGGTCGATGCGCGGCTTTTCCCGTTCGTTTAGCTCCAGCTTGGCCAGGCGGTTTTCATAGTAGATCGGGACCGTCGCGCCGTCTTTGACCGCCTGCTCGATGTCGTAGACGCTGATGTGGTCGCCGAAGACATGCCGCGTGTTCTTGTCGTCACCTTCAAGCGGCGTCCCCGTAAAGCCGATAAAGGAGGCGTTGGGCAGCGCGTCCCGTAGATGACGCGCGAAGCCGTCTATGAAATCGTACTGGCTGCGGTGGGCTTCGTCGGCGATCACGACGATATTGCGCCGGTCAGAAAGCAGCGGGTGCTTGTCGCCCTTGGTCTCGGGGAAGAATTTCTGAATCGTCGTGAAGACGACCCCGCCCGAGGCGCGCTTAAGCCGCTCCCGCAGGTCGGCGCGGTCACCGGCCTGCTCCGGAGCTTGGCGCAAGAGGTCCTTGCACAGCGCGAAGTTGTCAAAGAGCTGGCCATCCAGATCGTTGCGGTCGGTGATGACCACGACGGTCGGGTTCTCCATGTGGGGCTCAAGCACCACGCGGCGGGTATAGAAGGCCATGGTCAGGCTCTTTCCGGACCCCTGGGTGTGCCAAACGACACCGATACGCCGGTCGCCGCGGGGACGGGAGGCCCGGACCGTCTCCTCGACGGCCGTCATGACGGCGTGGTATTGGTGATAGCCCGCCATCTTCTTGATGAGCTCGCCGCCGCCGTGGTCCTCGAAAACGATGAAGTCCTGGAGGATGTCCAAGAAGCGTCTCTTCTCGAAGGCTCCCTTGACCAGCACGTCAAGCTGTGGCGTGGAGCCCGGCGCGGCGCTTTTGCCATCGACGGTGCGCCAGGGCATGAAACGCTCGCGGTCCGCGGTCAGGCTGCCGATGCGGGCTTCGAGGCCGTCGGAAATGACGAGGGCTTCGTTGTAGGCGAAAAGGGAGGGGATCTGTGCCTTGTAGGTTTGAAGCTGGCGGAACGCGCTCCAGATCGTGGCGTTCTCATCGGCGGGGTTCTTAAGTTCGATGACGACAAGCGGCAGGCCGTTGACGAAGACGACGATGTCGGGACGGCGGTTGTGTTGGCCTTCGATGACGGTGAACTGATTGACGGCGAGCCAGTCGTTGTTGTCGGGGTTCTCGAAGTCGATGAGCTTGGCGGCGTCGCCTGAGATCGAGCCGTCCTCACGGCGGGATTCGACTTCGACGCCGTCGGTGAGCATCTTGTGGAAGTGTCGGTTGTTGGCGATGAGAGACGGCGAGTGGGCGCGCAGGACCTTTCGGAAGGCTTCTTCTTGGGCTTCGGCGGGCAGGTGTTTGTTGAGTCGGGTTAGGGCGTTCTTTAGGCGGTCTTCGAGGACGACTTTGTCGAAGGCGTCGCGCTCGCAGGCCGGTCCTTCGGGCTCGAGGTCGGGCCCATGGGCTACGGCATAGCCCAGGCCGCTGAACCACTCGAGGCAGGCTTCTTCGACTTCGGATTCGGTGAATCTGTGTCTCATCCCAACGCCCGGTTTCCCGCATTCACCAGCTGGCCTAAGCAGTCCATCGCTCCGCGTAAACTCTCGGAATATCTTCGAGCGATCATCGGGCGCCAGCGGCTTTGTGTGAATTCTATCAACCTGGATGTGTATGCGGGCCCGACGGAACGACCGCTACCAGGTCTCGGCACCATATCTTCCCGTATAGGCCTACTTCTAGACGAGGAAGCGACACCAACCATTTCCTTCTTCGGATCTGCGAGGTCTTCGGGCGTATTCGGCACACGGGCGACGGGAACCGATAGGAAGCGAGCCAACTGCTCTTTGTCCGCTAGGAGCCACGATTCGATTTCGTGAACCGCAATGCGAAAGCAAAGATGCTGCGCTGGAGAGGGAAGCCATGTTTGTCGAAATTCAGGGGCGCAAGGAGCGTCATTGTCGAGATCCACGATCACCAGCCATAGCGCATGCCTGGCTGCGTTGTTATAGCCAGCGATGCGACTCCGAAGAGTGCCTTTCCCGTTTTTACCATAGATGGAACCGGGAGAAGCGCCTGCTTGGACGATCAATCGTTTCGCGACGGCCTCGTCCAGTAAGCCCTCGACTGCGGCAGAGACGACCACCATGTCAGAGGGAATCTCCAAACAATGAGAGCTGTTCGGCATTTTCAGGCTTGGTTCGAGGCATGACGATTTCGGGAAGCGGTACGCCTCCTTCTAGCAATTCCTTCACCTGAGCAATCGTATTGGCAGCTTTCACCTCCGAGCCTTCGTTGCCCGGCATCAACAGGGAAACCTCGTCAATACCTATGCCTTCATCCCGAAGCAGATCGGCAGAATGGGTGCTTAAAATTATTTGCCGACCAGTGTGTCGCTGAATGCGCGCAAAGAGCTGGGGGATGTAGCGTACGACTTCCGGGTGCAACGACAACTCGGGTTCCTCCAAAAGCAGGGGTCCGCTGCCATCGAGGACCGCCCACAACAACCCCAAAAGGCGCAGCGTTCCGTCGGAGAATTGATCCTCGGTCTGCCACGCTCCCTGAGGGCGCCAGTGCTGATACTTCCCGTACAAGTGCGGCGTCCCTTTCTTATCCTTATCGAGCTTGATCTCGACAAGCTGCGGAACTGCTACTCGCAAAGCCTTCTGAATCCGTCGTAAGCGCGCACCCTTGGTCTTCTCGGGAGTGTTGGCAATCTGTTCCAGAAAATCGCCGCCGAAAGGGTCGTTTCGTTTTCCCACAGAGCGATCCGGCTCCCGAACCAATTGCGGCACGATGTGAAGGTAGTGGGTTGAGGAAAAGAATTCGGAAAGATCGCGGAACTCCTTGTTCACGTTCACCTGTTCCAGGTAGGTCTGGATCAAGCGCTCCTCGTCCACTTTGTCGTCCTTGTCCGGACGCTCAAAGAGCGTGCGGCCGTTTCTGATCACGGTTTCCTTGCGTACAAACGGTCGGCGCTGGTTGTCCTGTGCAAATCGAAGCTCATACATCGTTCTGGAAATTGCGCCGTCTGCGACCTCGACCCGGATCACGATGTCCGGGTTCTGTCGCGCGGCCAAGGACCTGATTGCGGATACCCCGCCACGCGATTTTACCGCCTGCTGAAAGCCGCCGCCCACCGAGACGATGTCTCGCAGGAAGCGGAACGCGTCAAGCAAATTGGACTTCCCGGAGGCGTTTGGTCCGATGAAAAAAACGCGGTTTCCCAGGTCTATCTCGGCGCGAGGGAAGTTTCGCCAGTTTTCTAGATAAAGTTTTCTGAATTTTCGGCTGGAGCCGGGTTTTTTACCGTTTGGATTTTTGGTTGCCATTAGAGACTCCTTTTCATGCGGTGCCGGCCGAAATCTTCTCGGCGCATTTGAGTTGGTCCGCGATCTCAAGACTTGATGCGCGAGTTGCGAAAAAGTCCCCGTTCTCAGCCCATTCGAGGCAGGCATCTTCGCCTTTGGATTCAATGAATTTTGGGCTCATTTTTTCCGACAAAGCGATTGTGGAAAGCTTATCCGCTAACGCGTCCGCGAGTTTTTCATCCGTCGTTATTAAACGGAGATGGTCGTTGCTGTAGGCGAGTATGCGGTCGTTCTCTTTGATTGGGACAGGGTATCGTCCCCCCCAGAACATGTATTCCTCGGAGCGCCGAAGCAAATCCTTCTCCTTTTCGGTGAGACTAATTTCCAGGGTAGCCGCAATCGTCGAGAGGCCATGCCCGTTGCGATGCTTGAGAGGGCGGCCAGATTTCAGGAGGCCATCATTTGCCGAGATGAGACCCTTTCTCGCGCCGATGGCCTTCAAAAGGTTCTCAAAGGCGACCCCCTGGAGGAGCATCCATCCGCGAACAAGACCGAGCATTTCGACTCGGTCTTCAGTGGGGGCGTGGCCGATTTCCATCAGCCTCTTGAATATTGGCCGCGCGGCAATCCGGATGCTCTGCGCATGTTCGATCCATTGGCCGGGTTCGAGGGCGATGAGTTGGAACAAATTGTCAGATTCTTGTTGGTTGGTCATTTGGGGGATTTCGCAAGTGCTTGCAGCTTCTCGGCAAGGTAAAGGATGCGTTCCGTGATTTCCACAGCGCGGTGGAGCCGCATGCCGCGCAGAGTGGCATTTAACCTCCCTTCCGACCAAGTCCTTCCTAAAATCACGCCGTGGCGTTTCGGCTCTTTTTTCGTTAGAGAATTCCTAATCCAGTGAAAGTCCTCCAAGAGATCATCGGGGATTTCGCTATCCGAAACGGCAACGATTTCCACATAGGCATCAAAAAGTCTGGTTTTTATCTTTTCTCTGCCGACTGCTAGGCGGCGAACCGCGCACATAAATTTTTCTCTCGCGTAGAGCGATTGTTGCCCCTTGTCAGCAAGATCGAGCGTGAACTTCAGCGAGGCCTTTTCTTTGCCGACGCTCATTATCGTAATCCCTTCGCCATCGCTTCAATCAGCCCGTCTTTCGCCTCTTGTATCGCGGGAAGAAATCGCTTTGCCTTCACGCGCAGGCCGAGCGCCTTACCAAGCGGCGAGAGCGCGGCGACGAGCGGATCTTCGTGGACATGGAGTTCGGAAGGTTTGCGTCCATTCTTTTCGATCGCCTGGACGACGGCCTCGGCGATTGTCTGATGGACGGGGTGCTCCGGCGAGACGGCGAGGGCGTTTAAGATGTAGCCGCTCGGGGCGTGGGCCAACAACAGATATCGGGCGAAGTAAGGTCGCTCGCGGTCCATGATCGGGGCCGGAATAAAGAAGGCTTGGACTTCCCAGGGCGCGTCGGCTTCAAACGCGGCCAGGGCGTTCAGTTTGTCTGTAGGCAGCGAGAGCGGCGCCGGAGGTTCCGGCCGGTGAACGGGGTAGGGCTCCCAACGTGCGGTGAATCCTGGGTTTCCAGCGGCGGGAAAGTAGGCGTACACCCGCTCCGGTTGAGCATCAAGATGGATGCGGCCCGCACGCACGCCTTCGACGGCGTCACCGGCGCATCTGAGCGCAAAGGCGAGAAACACCGCTTCCTGCTCCGTCAAATGCCAGGGGAGGTGGCCCGGAAGGTGGCTGCGAAACAGCGGCCATCCCCTGCGGCCGCGGAACTTGAGACCAAGATCGCGAATGACGGCCAGGTCGGCGGCCTGGAGTTCCTTTCGCGCCGTCGTTTCGGCCATCAAGGCGTCCTGGAGGGCGAAGATGTCGTCGGTATCCTGGTCGATCTCGCCGCGCTGCATGCGCTGGTGAACATCAAAACCCCCGGTGCCGCGATAGAGGCAAAGGGAGAGGACTTGTCCGAGCGCGCCGAGGATGCAGGCGTAGCCCATTTGGCCGGTGACGGGGTCCTGGACGGCGAAGAGGGAATCGTCATCGAAGTCTTGCCAGGGTTTTAGTTCGGCGAAATGGGTGAATGTGTCGTAGAGTTTTACCCAGGTCGCGTCGGAGACGGCGGGGGGCTTAGGGGGGACGCGCGTCTCTTTAGGCCTTGTCATGTGGAGGCCTTCCATGTCATGAGCGCGGTCAAGATAGTGATGATGACGGTTAGAACTGTTATGGCGATGGTCATGCAGTGCATCTCCCGACTAATTCGTATCAATTTCTGATCGTGTTCTTCTCGGTCTCGACGGTAGATTTCCTCAAGCAAGAAGTCGGTGTGAACATTGGTATCTTTGGTGTGGTCGTCATATTTCTCGATCAGATCATCCTTGCTCATTTTCCGCAAGTTGGCATACTTTGGCGCTTTCATAATTTCTCGACATCCTTCATGCGATCTGGCCTTACGGCACGAGGTCGGGGCCGTGGGATACGGTGCAGCCAAGGTTGTCGAGTCACTGGAGGCGAGCCCCTGTGACTTCGAATTCGGTGCAGCGAGTCATGACTTCGTCTGAATATGAGTCTCAAATAGGAATGTTGCTAGTGTCGCTGCTGCGCCTACAGCGAGTTTCGCATGACGAGGTTTTAGCGTGGAAGCCTTTCCGTGCTTGCCATGGCCCGTTCCGTAAAGGTTTCGCAATTCGGCAAGCCCTTGGCAAACCGTGCCGAGATTATTGAGAAGACGCTTAATTGTATTCGCGCCTTTTGCGGAATCGGGAATTTCATTTGGAACAAGCTTTAACTCCTTCATAGCCATTTTCATGAGCGCAGGGATATCCGGTTGCCCTTCGACAGGGGCTTCTCGCTCTGCAAGGATCGTCTTGCAGCATGTCTCTATCAGTTCCTTCGCTGTGCCGATTGCAAGGCTTGGATCACAGTCAACGGCGTTCTCCATGCGCTGGATTTGGTCAGCAAGATGATTAGCGTCGAGCGCCTTCGCGTGATTTTTTAACGGCTTGAGGGCAGTGGACCCCGCAAGTAGCCGTGAGGCAATCTGACGGCATCTCTCCCCCAGACTCTTGTTCTCTGGAGTTTGATGCTCTGTCGAGGTAGATGCGTACTTCACGAGTTCGAGCAATAGTTTCCCAACGACAGGGTCCGACTCGAGCTTCCAGAAAGCCCGCAGTTTATTGGCTTTCGAGGTGCCTCCAATCTCAAATCTTTCGGAGTGGATGTCCATCTCGACGGCTTCGCCAATGAATTCACTGAAAGTCCGATCGGAAAATGTCAACACATACCCAGACGACATTCCGAAATACTGTTCGAGATCGCGCCTTTCAGTAAAGCTGAGTGAGCTCATGATATGGCCGTTTCTGCGAGATTGTCGACCCGCAGGTTTCCAGAAATCAGCTTCGGTAACAAAGCGTCACGTAGAGCAGCCAATCCCTCCGTCTCTCGGCCGGTCTGAGTAATGCGCTTTGCGACAGAAGACACGATACCGCCGAATGCCTGAAACACCGGGGTATCAGGTAGAGGGACCAGGAATTGTTCGAAGCATGAAATTGGCACGCGTTGCCGGCCGCTTGAACCTGTCATGCTCTGAATTGCATGTTGGCGGAAATCCTCGCTCCGCGCGAGGAGATACCCCCAGTATTTCGGTATGGGGGGCTTCGGACGCATCACAATGTACTCCGTCGACCCCCATCCTGTCTGGCCATCGGACAAGAAGTCCACGAGCGAGGTCTTCCCATTTTCTAGGCAGGGAGTGATGCGAGCAACTAGGGTGTCGCCGTTCTGGAACCGAGAGCCTGAGCCAAACGGCCGGAGATAGGCTCCTGTCGCATGATGGCCTCGTGTCGGCATCATTTTCATATCCAAGTAGGGAGCCTCGACGCCCTTCTTGAGGGGTCTGGGTGGGTTAAGGTCGACAACCTCGGATAGTGATTTCGCTTGCCATCCCTTCGGAATCTTCCCCATCGGCGAGTCTAGGAAGGAGTCGGGAAAGAGTGCCGCGATCTCCTCGCTCATGCCCGCGGGCTTGCGCCCCTCCATCTTGGCGCGGACGGGATCGAAATCCACGAACCAGGACTTGAAGATGGCGCGGGCCATGGCCTCCAGCGTCTCGTTTATGCGGCGGTTGAGTTCGATCTTGTCGTCGAGGGAGCCGAGGATGTCTACGATGGCGCGTTGCTCTTGAATCACGGGAAGCCGCAGGCGCATCTTGCGTGCGGAACCCACGTTGAAGTGCTGCTGGACGGCCCCCACCAAATGTGAGTTCACATGGTGCACGGCCACAGAGTTGACGTAGTAGGCCAGGAATCGCGGATCAAGATCTGACCCGCAGCGGATAATGACGAGGTCTGAGCAGTTCGCTTTGGGGAGAGTCGGCGGCACAACCGCGCAGGCACCAGGTTTGCCCGTGCGGACAATGACAACATCTCCGGGGGATAGCGTTGATTTTTTAAGGCGTGCATGGAAGTCCGGTGAGACAAACTTGAGGTCTTCCCGATTGATGGTAAGCGGGTCGACGTTTTGTGAACGAAGGAATGGGATGCCATCGGCTAAATACTCAGAGGCCATCGGTCCAACATAGCCGACAGTGACTTCCGTGGCGACCTCCTCTAACGTGGTCTCCCGCCATTCACTCATCGCGCCCAAGCTCCTTCTCAATCTCCTTCACCGTCGGCAACTTCGTCTTGAGCTTCTCCGGCAGCGACCGCGTCAACTTATACGCCGAAACCCCAATCGGCTTATGCGCGTCCCTCAGCGCATACTCGGCGATCAGCTTATTCTTCGACTTGCAGAGAATAATGCCGACGCTCGGCTGGTCGTCCTTATGCCGTAGCCGGTCGTCCACCGCTGAAAGATAGAAATTCATCTTGCCCGCGTACTCCGGCTTGAACGCCCCCGTCTTAAGTTCGATGACCACATAACAGCGCAGCCGCAGATGGTAAAAGAGCAGGTCGATGTAGAAGTCCTCGCCGCCGACCTCCAGGTGAACCTGCCGTCCCACGAACGCGAAGCCTACGCCTAGCTCCAACAGGAACTTCTGGATATGGTCGATGAGTCCCTGCTCCAACTCCCGCTCCCGGGCATCGTCGGCCAGGGTCAAAAAGTCGAAGGTGTAGGGGTCCTTGATGATTTCCTGCGCCAAATCCGACTGCGGCGCCGGCAAGGCCTTTTTGAAATTGGTGAGCGCCTTGCCCTGCCGCTTGTGCAGGCCCGACTCGATCTGATGCACGAGAACGGCGCGGCTCCAGCCGTGCTCGAGGGTTTTTTGCGCGTACAAAAGGCGCACCGCGGGATCTTTGATCTTTTGGAGGAGAACGATGTTTTGGCCCCAGGGGATTTGTCCAACAGGTTGTTGGACGATCGGCCCGTCGGGATACGCCTCCGCGAACGCCCGCATGTAGAGCAGATTCGCCCGCGAAAACCCCTTCATCTCCGGAAACGAGATGTGAAGATCTTTGGCCAATCGTGCTACGACCTTGGCGCCCCATCCTTCCTTGCTCTGACGAATCAGGATTCCTCGTCCAATGTCCCAATAGAGCCCAATCATTTCCGAGTTGGCGGAAAGGGCGGCCTTGAAGCGGGCCGAGCGAACGCGATTCTTTATCTCTTCGAGAAATTGCGGGTAGTCGGGCGGCAGCCCGCGAGGTTCTATCACGGCCCGTGATAGATTTTTCCGCTTCTTAGACGCCATACCCCACCTTCTTGAGGTTCTCGCGGATCGCCTTCTCAAGCGCCGCGGACTCGGCGAACTGATCTTTGAGTTGGGCCGTCAGACGCTTCATCTTCTCATCGAACGGCTCGCCGTCATCCTCCACCTCTTCCGCGCCCACATAGCGTCCTGGGGTGAGCACATGGCCGTGCTGCTCGATCTCCTCTAAAGAAGCGCTCTTGCAGAAGCCCGCGACATCCTCGTATTTGCCCGCGCCCTTCTCGCCCCGCCAGGCGTGGTAGGTCCGGGCGATCTTCTGGATGTCCGCATCGGAAAACTCCTTATGAGTACGGTCCACCAGCGCGCCCGTCTTACGGGCATCGATAAACAGGGTCTTTCCGCGGCGGTTCCTAAACTTGCCGTTGGACTTGTCCCGCGCTAGAAACCAAAGGCAGGCGGGTATCTGCGTACCGTAGAAGAGCTGAGAGGGCAGGGCCACCATGCAGTCCACAAGATCGGCCTCGATGATGTTCTTACGGATATCGCCCTCGCCCGACTGGTTGGAGGACATCGAGCCGTTGGCCAGCACGAAGCCGGCCGTTCCGCGCGGGGCCAGGTGATGGATCATGTGCTGGACCCAGGCGAAGTTGGCGTTTCCCGCCGGAGGGACGCAGAACTTCCAGCGCGCGTCGCCCTTAAGGCGCTCGCCTCCCCAGTCGCTCATGTTAAACGGCGGGTTGGCCAGGATGAAGTCGGCCTTCACATCGCGGTGCAGGTCACTGTGAAAGGTGTCGGCGTTTCGGGGGCCTAAGTCGGCCTCGATGCCGCGCAGGGCGAGGTTCATCTTGGCCAGCTTCCAGGTCGTAGGGTTGGACTCCTGGCCGTAGACGGAGATGTCCTTCCTGCCGCCGCCGTGAGCCAGGATGAACTCCTCGCTTTGCACGAACATGCCGCTTGAGCCGCAGCAAGGATCGTAGATCCGGCCTTTGTAGGGCTCGATCATCTCGACTAAAAGCCGGACGATGCAGCGCGGGGTGTAGAACTCGCCTCCCTTCTTGCCCTCGGCGCTAGCGAATTGAGAGAGGAAATATTCGTAGACGCGTCCCAGGATGTCCTTGGAGCGGTTCTCCTTGTCGCCAAGCCCGATAGTGCTGATAAGATCGATGAGCTCGCCGAGTTTCTGCTTGTCGAGCGACGGCCGTGCGTAGTCCTTCGGGAGAACGCCCTTAAGCGGGGGGTTCTTGCGCTCGATCTCGACCATGGCGTCGTCGATCAGCTTGCCGATCGTCGGCTGCTTGGCCTGGGCTTGAAGCGTGGACCAGCGCGCCTTGGGCGGGACCATGAAGACATTGGCGGCCTTGTATTCGTCGGGGTCCTCGATGACCTCTTGCCGATGCCCGGGCTCCCGAACGAACATGGCCCCGCCGGGGCGGGAGACCTCTTCGTTGAGAAAGCTTCGATGTTCTTCGAATGCGTCCGAGATGTACTTGAGAAAGATGAGGCCGAGAACTACATGCTTGTACTCGCCGGGGTCCATGTGCCCGCGCATCTTGTCGGCGGCCTGCCAGAGCTTCTCCTCGAAGCCGAGGCTCGCGCCGTTGTTTTTCTTTCCTTCTTTCTTTCGGGTCTTTGCGCGAGCCATCAAATCCTCTGGTACTTTGTCCCGCGCGCTTTAAGTACCTCGGTGCGCAGGAAAATCCAAGCCTCGTTGCCGCCGATCTTGCCCCAAGGCTTGAGCTTGCCCTGCCCGATCCATGAGTAGAGGGTAGGCCGGCTGATTTTAAGAAGCTCGCAGGCTTCCCGGGTGCTGACGATATCTTGTGGGCGCATGGGAATATTCAACCAAATTTAATATACCGGTAAAACTTTTGCAGGAGCGTCTCGGGGGGATTCTCGTCCCCGTTGCCTTGAAGGCGCCTCGGGACGCGGGTATACTGTGAAGATGAGGCTGATTTTCGCGCTTGCGATCCTGTGTTCCTTTTGTTCCGCGCCTCGCGCCGAGGACCGCGACGAGACCTACGAACGGTCGAAGTACATCGCTCCCGCCCAACTGGACGGCAGCCATTATCTGTTCGATCATAACGGCCGTCCGACGCGGGCTCAGAAGAAGAAGGACGAAGAAAAGGCGGTCAAGAAGAAAAAAGAGGAAAAGAAGCGCAAGAAGCTCACGCATAAGCCGCGCAAGCGCCGCCCTAAGAAACCGGTTTCGAGCAAGAGTTCCAAGGAGCGCAATCCTCCCGCTTCGAGCGAAACCGCTTCCGAGGATTTCCCTCCCGAGGACGCGCAAGAACCGCCCGACGCGCAAAAACCGTCCGACGCTCAAGAGCCGCCCGACGGGCCTCCCCAGGGGGGGCAGGGTTTGGACTACGGGGCGGTGAACGTCGAAGACGATCAAAAGGTCGCGATTCCCGGCGGCAGCGGGGCGGCGACCGAGGAGCCTTTCCGGCCGAGTCCGCCGGAGTCGGAAGGAGCCGACGAATAGGAGCCGCGTCGTGAAGACGCGCTCTCGACTCGCGCTTCGTTGGGCCCTGTTCTTTTCGGCGGGCTCTTTTTTCCTTTATTTCGTGTTTATCGACAGCGGCTCGATGTCCGCGCTCGGTGGGTTTTTCGTCACGGGCGGGCTTTGGTATTGGCGTGAGCGCCGCAAGATGCGGGAACTGGACGCCCCGCGTCCCCGATAACCTGCGGCAAAGTGAAGCGGAAGGTCGCGCCCTTCCCCGGGGTGCTTTCAGCCCACATCATCCCGCCGAGGATTTCAACGAACGACCGCGCCAAGGGCAGACCCAATCCCGTTCCGTCCTCGCGTTGTGCGCCCTTCTTCCCCTGCACGAAGTAGCGAAAGACGCTCTTAACTTCATCGGGCGACAGGCCCGGGCCGGTGTCGGAAACCGAGAAGACGACGCTGCCCGCGAGATCCCGGGTCCCCCTCTCCACGGAAACGACGATCGCGCCCCCTTCGGGCGTGAACTTCAGGGCGTTGGAAATGAGATTGGTCAGCGCCTGCACGGTTCGTTTGGAGTCGGTCAGGACCTGCGGGAGATTTCCGCTCGCGCGGACGCTTAGGGTGATCCGTTTGTGTTCGGCCCAGGGCTGCAGAAAGAGAACCGTGTCGCAGGCGATGCGGGTCGGATCGCTCGCACAGGGCTTCATGCGCATGCGGCCGGCCTGAATTTTGGAACTGTCCATGACATCGTCGATGAGCAAATTGAGCCGTTCCGCGTTGCGCAGCGCGACCTCCAACAGGTGATTTGACGGGGATTCGACCGCATTCCCTTCCTGTTCCTGCAGCAGCTTCAGCGCGCAGAGAATCGAGGTCAACGGGGCGCGGAGTTCGTGGGTGAGGAAGGCGGCGGTCTTGGAGCGGTTGTCGGAGTTCGGCGTCATGCCCTCAGCATAATGCGCGCGGCAGGCTGAAACACGAAGAGATATCGAAGAATCCTCGATTTGCTGTAAATGCAACTATTTCCTATATTTTTTACAATGCGAACACCCGTTACGATCCTCTCGGGCTTTCTCGGCAGCGGAAAGACCTCGCTGTTGAACCATATTCTCGCGGGACATCCCGGGGCTCGCATCGCTGTCTTGGAAAATGAATTCGGGGAGATCGCCGTTGACTCCGAATTGATCTCCGCGGTGCAGGAAGACGTCATCGAACTGACCAACGGCTGCGTCTGCTGCAGCGTTCGAGGCGACCTGACAACGGCGTTTGAAACGCTTGCGGCCCGCATGGAGGCGGGCGATCGGTTTGACCGGGTGCTGATCGAGACCACCGGTCTCGCCGATCCCGGGCCGGTGGCTCAGCTGTTTTTGATCGAAGGGGCGGCGAAGCGGCATTTTCGTCTCGACGCAGTGCTCACCGTCGTCGACGCCCGGCAGGCGCTCGACGGAGTCGACGACCGAGGCGAATCCAAGGCGCAGATCGCGCTGGCCGATGCGCTGATCGTCAATAAAACCGATCTGGCTTCCCCGCAGGAGCTGGATGGACTCGAACGTTGGTTGGGGGCGATGAATCCCGGGGCGAAACGCCTGCGCGCCAAGCACGCCGCCGTCGCTCTCACGGAGATTCTCGATATCGAAGCGTTCGATCTTTCCCGGGCGGCGGCGAGCGCGGAGCATGCCGAGGCGGGATTCGAGCACGATGACGCGATCGGGTCGGTCGGCGTGCGGGCGTCGGGCGATCTCGATCGGGACCTGTTCATCGATTGGATCGCGGGGGTTCTCTCGGAGTACGGGCCGCGGATGCTGCGGATAAAAGGAATCCTCGCCTTTCCCGGCGCCGACAAGCGCTTCGTATTCGAAGCGGTGCAAATGCTCAACGATTTGCAGGAGGGGCGCGCCTGGGAGACGGCGGCGCGTGAATCCAAAATGGTGTTTATCGGCACGGACCTTGACCGCGCGGCGCTGCAGCGCGGGTTCGCCGGCTGCGTCAGGTTCTCTTAATCAGCATCCGCAGAGCGGAGGAGACGGCCAGCGCTGCGCACGCGGCGCAGACGATCACGGGCCCCAGCGGCAGGTCTCGCGTATACGAGAGCCAGAAACCCGCGAACGCGCTTGTCCCTCCGCAGAGAGACGAGAGCAGAGAGAACGAGAGCATCCCCCGCGCCCACGGCAGCGCCGCCAACGGCGGGATCACCAGAAGCCCGAAGATCACCAGCGGTCCGACGGTCATCACGCCGAGCGAGACCGTCAGGCCGACGATCAGGTAGAGGAGCAGATCCCAGCCGAGGGCGCGCCGTCCGAGCACGACCGCCATGTCGCGATCGTACGACACCAAAGAGAACTCGCGCTGAAACGTCAGCATGCAGAACGCGACCCCGGCGAAGCAGTAGAGCATCGCGTGAAAGTCCGACTCCGAGATCGAGACGATTTCGCCGCGCAGCAGTCCCATCAATTCCGTCTCGCCCGCGGCGTTCCAGGAGACAAAAAGGATCGCCGCCGCCGCCGCGAGAGCGTACAGCACCCCGACGCGCCCCTCCGAAGAGCCGTCTCCCTTGCGCTCCAGCGCGGCGAGCGCGAGGACGGCGGCCAAGGTGAACGCGACGGCGGCCGCGATCGCCAAATGCCGCTCATGACTCTCGCCTCCGCTGAGCAATCCGAAGCCCAGTCCCTGCAGCATGAACGCGAACGCGATGCCCGCGGCCGAGACCTGGGGCAAGGCGATCCCCCAGAACACGAGCCTGCGCAGCACGAAGTACACGCCGACCAGCGGGCAGACGAGTCCGACCACGAGGCTTCCGTAAACCGCGTGATGGAGCAGGAAGCCGGGGCTGAAGATGTGCGCGAGCGTTTCCATCACAGTTCGCTTCGAAACACTTCGCTGAGCCGGCCCGAGCTGAGCATTTCCTCGGCCGGTCCGGTCTCAACGCGGCCCTCGTCGACCCAGGCGATGTCGGTGAACAAGCCCTTTTCCGCGCGGACGCGGTGGCTGATCATCAGGATCGTCAAGCCGTGCGTCTCCTTAAGAGTCTTGAGCAGTTCGAGCAGCGCGTGCTGCGTGGTGATGTCGATGCCGGCTAGGGGCTCGTCGAGCGCAAGCAGGTTCGGTTCGGCGGCCAGCGCGCGCGCGATCAGAACGCGCTGCTTCTGCCCTCCCGACAGGGCGCTGTAGGGCTTCCCCGCGAAATTCGCCGCGCCGCATTCCCGCAGGCAGCGCCGCGTGAGTCCCTGGGACGCGGAGCGCCCCGGCAGCAGGCCGGGTTGGATGCGCCGGTAGGTTCCCATCACCGCGACGTCGAATGCGGACAACGGATAAATGGGATCGAGCTTCTCTTTCTGCGGGACATACCCGAAGCGGACGTCGCCGCGCGCGACCTTGCCGCGCAGGCAGGGGATCAGCCCCAGCATCGTCTTCAGGACCGTCGTCTTGCCCGAGCCGTTATGGCCGAGTACGCCCCAAAAGGAACCCGGTCGGATCTCGAGGTTCACGCCTTCGACGACCGCGGCGCCGCCGTAGCCGAGAGAGGCGCGCTTGAAGCGGATCAAGGGTCCGGTCGGGGTTTTCACCACCGTCTCATTCTACATCTTTCCCGATTTTTGCCGCGGTGAGCAGCGCGTCGAGGTTGTGTTCGATCGCGCCCGCGAAGGTTTCGGTCTCGGGGAACGCGCCGGCCATCGTGCCGATCACCGCGATCCTGGCGCCGGTTTCCCGCGCGAGCCATTCGGAGGTCTTCGACTCGTATTCCTGTTCGCGCACGATCAAAGACACCTTTTCCTTTTTCATCTTTTGCACGAGCTTCTCCAGATGCGTCGGCGTCGGCGCGATGCCGGGTTTGAGCTCGACCGTGTCGACGAAGTCAATGCCGGTGAAGCGGCCCAGATAGGCCGTGTCCTTGTGATAAGAGACGGCTTTCACGCCCTTGAGCGGCGCGGCCTTCTTTTTCCATTCGCTCAGCTTCGCGTCGAGCTCCAAGAGATAAACCTTCAAGTTCGCGTCGTAGTCCTTCGCATGCGCGGGATCGACGCGCTTGAGCCCGTCGGCGACGCTGCGCGCGATCACCGGGCCGTTGTCGGCGCCCATGTTGTAGTGCGGATTCCCGAGGGGATGAATCTCGCCCTCGGCGCGGCTGAGCGTGTCGGGCTTTTGCAGCACCCGGACCCCCGTCGAGGCGTCGATGCAGCCGGAACCGGCGCAGGTGCGGGTCCAGTCCGCGCTCATCTTGGGATTGCGGGCGACCTCGAGCAGTCCCGGCAAGAAGGAGTGCTCGCTTCCCATGCCCAGATAGACCACCGCGTCGGCGCGGTTAAGCCGGGTCACGAAACTCGGCCGCATCTGAATCTGATGGATGTCCTCGGTCCCGCGCGCGAGGCCCTGGACCGCGACACGATCGCCTCCGACCCGTCCGACGATATCGACGAGGTCGGGAACGGTCGCGACGACGCGAATCTTCGCCTCGGCGCGCGGCGCGGCCGCAGCGAGCGCGGCCAGAGGAAGCAGCAGGAATTTAAGTTTCATCGATTTCTCCATGAGGATGGGGTCAGCGGTCGCGGAAGCCGTGCACGTGGCGGCCGATGAAGGCCGTCCACTGCAGGGTCACAATGTCGTTGCGGCGCGAGCCCGGAACAGTGTCGGTCCTGCGCGCGTACGAGGCCCGCAGCCGTTGGAACTCGGTCGCGTACCAGGTCGCGGTCAGCGTGAGCGTCTTCGCGTTTCGGCGCGGGTTGTCGAGGTTTTCGGTCAGGTCGAAAAGAACGCTGCCGCGCCAGCGGCGGCCGAACTTCGCCTGTACGAACGAGTAGCCCGAGAAGGCCCGGGTCCGGTCGGTTGGAAGCTGCGTGCTGTCGTCGAAGCGGCGCTCGTTGTTGACCAGCACCTCCGTCCCCCAGAGAAGTCCCCGGTAGATGCCGCCGCTCGTCGGTTCGTAGCGGTAGGTCAGGTCGACTCCGCTCAGCGTGCGCCAGGTATTCTTCTTCGTCACTTCGGCGACGGCGTTTCCGCTCGCCGCCAGGTCCTCGGTAACCGTGCGCCGCGGGGTATAGGCGGTGCCCGCGCCGAGTTGGACGGTGTGGTCGGATCCGAGCTCGAACGACGTGGCGAGCCGCCCGAGGTAGGTGAACTTGGCGAGGTTGCGCGACGGGTCGTTGGCCTCGCGATCGTTCTCGCCGCCGATCTTGTTGTACATGCCGAGGGTTGCCGCCAGGTACGGACCGAACGGCAGCAGATAGCTCGTCTCGATGCCGTCGGCCTGGGATTCTCCGCCGATGTACTCATTGATGGAGGCGGGGCGGTCCGTGACCGGCAGTGCGTCGTCGTGGAAGTGACCCATACGGCCGAAGTCGGCGAAGAGGCGCCCCCCGCGCACCGTGAGATTCCATGGGAGTGCCGTGGTCTGGAGCGCCATCTCCTCGACTTCGACCTCGGAGGCGCCGGCGTTGATGATCGCCCAGCCCTTGGTGAACGGGTCGATCGGGGCTTCGAGGTTGAGCTCCGCCGTGCGGAACTCGAAGTTCGCCTTGTCGTCGGCGAAACGCCCGACTTGGTCGAGCGCGAGGCCGATCGCGGGGTTGAAGGCGTTTAGGGAGGTTTTTGCCGGGGCGCCTTCGAGTTTCTCAAGTCTGCGCTCGAGTTCCTGCAGCCGGTCGGCGACCGGAGGGGTCTGCTGGGCCGAGGCGCGAAGCGGGGCGAGCAGGAGTATCGAGATCAAGAGGGTTCGCATAGATTTCTCCAAAGACGGATTCGCTGCTGTCGTAGCCGACGCGACCGATGGAGGGCGCGCGGGCGTCCGTGAGGACGAAAGGAGGAAGTCAGGCGAGGGCGGGTGGGCCGCGGGGCGGCGCTCCAGGGAGCGCCGGGGACTGCGTCAAATCGCAGAGTGGGGGAAGGTCCGCGGCGCGCGGCGCCCCGCGGGGGTGGAGCCGGGTCGTCGTGTGCAGCGGGGATCCGCCCCGGGACAGAAGAAGGCAGAACGCGCAGTCGGTCTCGGTATGATGCTTGTGAGCGTTCTTGTCCGAGACCGCGGAGTCGGGGTCGGTGCTCTCCGTAGAGTGGTGAAATGAGGATTCGACGAGGCCGACGCGCCATTCGTGCAGAATGGGAATCAAAGACTGGTTCGCGAGAAGAAGCGTTGCCAGTACGAATGCGCGGCGGAGACGAAAGGCCCTCATGAGTTGATAACAAATTATCAACTAATAGAGACCTTCCGTCAACCCCGCAGCCCGCTCCTTTTATAGAATGCGGACAGACTTCGTCTACGAGGGTATCCCGATGGCTAAACAAAACTTCAGAATCGAACGCGACAGCATGGGGGAGATGCAGGTTCCGGCCGACGCGTTGTGGGCCGCTCAGACCCAGCGTAATATCGGCAATTTTCCCATCAGCGGCCAGCGGTTCCCTCGCGCGTTTCTGGAGGCGATCGGCTTGGTGAAGGGCTGCTGTGCCGCCGCGAACGCTCACTTGGGACTGATGAAGAAAGACGTGTCCGCCGCGGTGCAGAAGGGATCCTGGCAGGTCGCGGCGGGGGACTACGACGACCAGTTTCCGCTCGATGTCTTTCAGACCGGTTCGGGGACGAACACCAACATGAACGCCAACGAGGTGATCGCCGCGCTCGCGTCGAAGCATCTGAAGGCCAAGGTTCATCCGAACGATCACGTGAACATGTCGCAGTCCTCCAACGACGTGATCCCGACGACGATCCACGTCGCGGCTCACCTCCAGGCGACGAAGAAGCTGATCCCGGCCCTGAAGCACTTGGAGAAGACGATCCGCGCGAAAGCCCGCAGCGTCGACTCGGTCGTGAAGACCGGGCGCACGCATTTGATGGACGCGATGCCCGTGCGCATGAGCCAGGAACTCGGCGCGTGGGCGACCCAGGTCTCCAACGGCGTGAAGCGGCTCGAAGCCTCTCTCCCGCGCGTCGCGGAGCTCGCGATCGGAGGGACCGCCGTCGGCACGGGGATCAACGCCCCGAAGGCCTTCGGTCCAAAGGTCGCCGCCGAACTCAAGAGGCGGACCGGGATCGCGTTTAAGGCCGCCCCCGACCGTTTTGAGAAGCTCGCCGCGCAGGACGCCTCCGTCGAGCTTTCGGGCCAATTGAAGGTGATCGCCGTGAGCTTCATGAAGATCGCCAACGATTTGCGCTGGATGAATTCGGGTCCGAACTGCGGCCTGGGCGAGATCGTTCTCCCCGGACTCGCGCCGGGTTCGAGCATCATGCCCGGAAAGATCAACCCGATCATTCCCGAAGCGACGACGATGGTTTGCGCACGCGTGATCGGCAACGACGCGACGATCGCGATCGCGGGACAGTCCGGAAACTTCGAACTCAACGTGATGCTCCCGGTCGTGGCGTTCGACCTGCTGCAGTCGATCGAACTGCTCGCCAACATCGCGGTGCTGCTCGCCGACAGGGCGATCGCGGGGTTCATCGCCAATAAAAAGAAGGTCGGCGACCTCGCGGAGATGAATCCGATTCTGGTGACGGCGCTCAACCCGATCACGGGCTACGACCTCGGCGCGAAGATCGCCAAGCGTGCCTACGCGGAGGGCCGCAAGGTGAAGGACGTGGCCGCGGAGATGACGACCTTGGCCAACGGGAAGCTCGATCGGCTGCTCGATCCCGCTTTGCTCACGCACGGGGGCGTCCGGAAGACGTGAGCCCGCTTCCCGCGGACTTCGATCCGAACGCCGCCGCCGCCGGCGACGAAGGAATATTCGGTCTTCCGTTCTCGGAAAGCGAGGCGGCCTTGGTGTATCTGCCCGTCCCTTGGGAGGTGACGACCTCCTACGGGCGGGGCACCGCCGACGGACCCGCGGCGATCGCGAAGGCGAGCGCGCAGATCGACCTCTACGACGCGGACGTTCTGAACCCCTACGAAGCGGGCTTGTTTCTCAGGCCCGAAGATCCCGCGATCCGCGCGCTCAACGACGGAACGCGGCCCGATGCCGAGAGGATCATCGCGGCCGGCGGACCCGTGGAGGGACTCGAATCGGTGCTCGAGCGCGTCAACACGGCGGGCGCCGAACTCAACGAGCGCGTCTATGCGGCCGCGAAGGAATTGCTCGACGCGGACAAGATCGTCGGCCTGGTGGGCGGAGACCATTCGACGCCGTTCGGCTCGATTCGGGCCCACGCCGAGCGGCATCCCGGCATGGGCATTCTGCATATCGACGCTCACTCGGATACGCGCGACGCGTACGAGGGGTTTACGTGGTCGCATGCGTCCATTTTGCGCAACGTGCTGGACCGGATTCCGGGGCTGTCGACGACGGTACAGGTCGGTATTCGGGATTTCTGCGAGCAGGAAGCGGAGTATTGCGCGAAAAACGAAGCGCGCTTGAGGGTGCATTACGACCGCGACTTGAAGGCGAAGGAATACCGCGGCGAGCGTTGGGACGGCGTTTGCGAAAGCCTCGTCGCAGGTCTTCCTGACACCGTCTACATCACCTTCGACATCGACGGACTCGACCCTCGCTTCTGTCCCCATACCGGAACGCCGGTGCCGGGCGGTCTGGACTTCAGCCAGGCGAATCATCTTCTCGGCGCGGTCGTCCGCTCAGGCCGTACGATCGTCGGTTTCGATCTCAACGAGGTCGCCCCGGGGCCCGGCGGCGATGAGTGGGACGCGAATGTCGGCGCTCGCCTGCTCTACAAGCTTTCGGCTTGGACGCTGGCGAGCCGCGGTTTGGCGAAACCGCGTCCGTGAACGGCGCTTCGGACGCGCTCTACCGCTGCCGCGTTTGCGGTTGGCGTCACGAGACCCCGCCCTGGGGACTTGATGGGAAGACGCCCTACTTCACGCATTGCGATTGCTGCGGCAACGAGGTCGGTTGGCAAGACCGCACGCCGGAACTCGCGCGCAAGACGCGCGCCGCCTGGATCGGGCGCGGCGCGCCGTGGTTTAGCCGGTCGATGAAGCCCGAGGGTTGGAATCTTGAGCGGCAGCTCGAGGAAGTGCCGGAGAAATTCCGCTAGGTTTTAATCAGCACCGGCTCGTCTCGATCCGGTCCGTAGTAGATCGCGGGGACGGCGCGCGGTCCCTCGCCGTTTCCCGGGTTGCTGATCTTCTGGAGGGTTGCTCCGTTTCCGCTGAGAACGGACTCGCAGAACCGGACCTGGGTGCCCAGTACGCTCATGCCGGGAGTTCCCATGTGAAAATTCTTCTTGCCGTTGAGGTATAAGCCGTCGGACCGGACTTCGCGTCTGTTGTTGTCCCCGAAATTCGCGACCGCGAGCGGCACCCCTTCTCCGGCGTTCGGGTTGGCCATCCCCAGCACCGCGTTGTGGTTTCCGTTGTAGCAGATCAGGCCCTGTCCTTCCGCGCCTTGGGAAATCTCGTCGCAATTCACGTTCCCGAGCCCCTTCGACCGCGCGGCCTCTAAGATCACCTGTCGAACGCGCTGCAGACCGGGGACGGGGCCTCCGCTCATCGCGGCCTTGATGACGGCGCTGTCGCTGAGATTCCCGCAACCCGGTGCTCCCGCTTGGGCGAGCGGAACGGAGAAGGCGGCCAGAGCGAAAATCAGCAGGGGGCGCATCGCTTCTTAGTGTAGTCCCGATCCCGGGAATTTCAAGGGCCTTTTTCAGGAACTTCGGACCTCCGGTTGCCCGGATTAGGTAGAATGTCGAAGAAGGGGACGAGGGCGAGTGGCGGAACCGGCAGACGCAGCGGACTTAAAATCCGTGGACCGAAAGGTTTTGAGGGTTCGAGTCCCTCCTCGCCCAAAAACATAATGAAAATAGCGATTTACGCATGGAAGTTCATCATTTTAGGAACAACGGCCGCCGCCGCCGGCGTCGCCTTATACCGCCTAAAAGGGCTGAATGCCGGGTTGGCGCTCGCCTCCTTGGGCGTGTTGTTCGCGCTGTTCTCGGCGTATTTCTTCCGCGACCCGGACCGGCCCCTGCCGACCGACCCCAACAAGCTCTATTCCTCGGGCGACGGCGTGATTATGAGCGTCGCCCGCGAGGGGCCGGGCGGCGTCACCACGATCCGGACCTTCCTTTCCGTCTTCGACGTGCATGTCCAGCGCCTGCCGTGTTCGGGCAAGGTCGAAAAGGTTCAATACGTGGACGGGTCCTTCGTCGCCGCGATGAAGCAGCCGGAATCCTTCCACAACGAGCGCAGCATCGTTTCGATCGCCTGTGAGGGACGCGGGACGATCGTCGTTGAGCAGATCGCCGGACTGATCGCTCGCCGCATCCGCTGCTGGATCGGAGCGGGAGACGCGGCCGTGGCGGGCGAGCGCTACGGCCTGATTCAATTCGGATCGCAAGCCGCCGTGCATATGCCCGACGGAGCGCGGCCTTTGGTCAAGGCGGGAGACCGCGTCGTGGGGGGCGTCACGCCCATCGCAGAATGGATCGAGCGAAACTAAAACGCGGCGGGCAGGTTCTGGCGCCTTCCATCTTCACGATGGGAAACATGGCCTGCGGGTTCTACGCGATCATGTCCGCGCATATCGGCAATTTCACGGGGGCCTCCACCGCGATTCTCGGCGGCATCGTGTTCGACATGCTCGACGGACGCGTCGCCCGATTGGTCCACGGGGAGAGTTCTTTCGGCGTTGAGTTCGACTCGCTTGCGGACTTCTTGACCTTTTGCGTGACGCCGGCCTACATGATGTGCGCGCTGCTGCTCAAAGACTACGGTCCGGTCGGCTACGGGGCGTCGTTTCTCTTCGCGTTGTGCGGGGGCCTGCGCTTGGCGCGATTCAACGCCGACGCGCAGGCGGGGGAGGGATCGAAGAAATTTTTTCAAGGTCTCCCGACGCCGGCCGCCGCGGGATTCTTGGCGAGCTTCGTACTCCTTTACGAGATCGTCGAGCAGGGAAAGAGCGTTCATACGCTTTCCTTCCTGATGGGCATCGTTCCGCTGATCGCCGCTTTGGGGCCGTTTCTGATGATCGCGTTGGCTTTTCTGATGGTTTCGAATGTCCCTTACGGGGCGTTCAAGCAGCAGAACGCGTTGAACCCGCAGAGCGTGAGGCTGATGCTGCTGGTCGCGTCGGTGCTGACCTTGCTTTACTTCTACCCCGAGAACGCGCTGTTCTTGATCACGCTTTCCTACGTCCTTTCGGGACTGTTCGGGGCCCTGCTTCATCTGTTTCCTCAGAAGCCTTAAGCGTCACGACCAGAACGCGGCCGTCGCAATAAAACGGGTAGCCCTTGTCGTTGCGTCCTTCGCGAGGGATTCGCCTGCAAGGGCGCAGTTCGGTCGATTCGACCCCGTGCCCGCGTTCGATCGTCGCGCCGATGAAATCGCGCTCCTTATCGATGTCCGGGTCGGGGCGATGGGAGAGATCCCGCAGGCGGGAGTCCAGGTCGTAGTTCCCGCTTCCCCACCAGAACGGGCGGCCCGACGGATTGCTCGCGTTGAGTCGCCAAAGACGGAAGTGGTGGCGCTCGTGGATGGCGCGCACCGGGATCGCCCAGTTGTGGTCCTGAATCCGGTCTTCCACGCGATAGAGATTCATGGGAGGAAAGCGCGTCAGGCGTTTTCCCGAAAGGAGGTCGGCGATCCCCAGCGCGATCGCGGCCGGGATCGAACGGGGGATGCGATGCCAGCCGCCCGTTTCGAGCGTGCGCACGACGGCCTCTTCGGAACCGATCCACAGCAGGTTCCAAGGGTCGCCTGGTTTTCCGAAACGCCCGACGCTTCGCGTCTGAACCGAGCCGAAGAGTTCCTCGACGGTCACTTCGCCTTTTGAGGCTTGTAGTACTTCTCGACCATTTCGGGAAGCCAGGCCTTGATTTGATCCTGGCGCGTGCGGCTGGTCGGATGGGTGCTGAGGAATTTCTCCAGGTCGCCGCCGCGTTCCTTTTGGACGCGGGTCGCCGCTTCCATCCGCTGCCAGAATTGCAGGGCTTCGACGGGATCGTAGCCGGCCTTCGCCATCAGGATCATGCCGATCTGATCGGCTTCGCTCTCGTTTTTGCGGCTGTAGGGAAGCAAAACGCCGACGCCCGTTCCGATCGCGTAGAGCTGCTGATAAAGATTCGCCTGCGCGGGAGTTTCGGCGCCGACGGCCGCGCTCAGCAGTTGGCCGCCGGATTGGACGAGCATCCCTTGACTCACCCGTTCCGCGCCGTGGCGCGCGAGGGCGTGGGCGATCTCGTGACCCATGACGACGGCGACCCCCGCCTCGGTCTCCGCCACGGGAAGGATGCCGGTGTAAAACGCGACCTTGCCGCCGGGGAGACAGAACGCGTTGATCTGCTTGTCGTCCTCGACCAGGTTGAACTCCCATTGAAAATCCGGCCGGTCGGCGTGCTTGGCGATCTTGCGCCCGACGCGTCGGATCATGTCGACCTTCGCCGTGTCGTTGGAAAGTTTGGCGTCTTTGAGAATCTGCTTATAGGCCTGCTCCCCCATCTGCTTCTCCTCGGCTTGGGAGATAAGCAGCAATTGGCTGCGTCCGGTGTACTGCACGGTTTGGCAGGCGGTCGCCAGGGCGAGCGCGGCGAGCGGTGCGGCGACGCGCCATCGTCGGTTGATCATGCGGATAGTATAACGAATCAGGGCATGTACGACGGAGCGCGGAATCGGCCGGAGGCGTTTCTGGCGTTCTCGTGCGGGGAACGGGCCTGCTGCGCTTTCGAGCGGGCCTGCCGCGCGCGGCTCTTGAATTCCTGCGCCTTCTGCTTCATCTTTTGCTGGAGATCTTTCGCTTTTTGGACGGATTTCTTTTTCATCTCTTCGCCTTCTGTGACGAGTTTCTCGCCGTCCTTCACGTCGTTGTTGCCTTGTTCGATCAAAGAGGTCCCGGAGCCGGGGCTGATCGCGTTGAGCGCCTCGCCCTGCGCAATTTCGCCTTCCCCGAGCTTTTTCTTCGCTTCTCCTTCTTTCACCTTCGCCTTGCCCTCGTCGTACATCTGCTTGACCGGGCCTTTTACGAGACGGCATAGATCGTTGATTGATTGGTTCGCGGTCTGTCCCTGCTGTTGGGTCTGATCCAGTTTATCGGCGGCGCCCTCGCTCGATTTTATCGCGTTTTCGGCGGATTGTTCGGCGCCCCGTCCGTCTGCGATGGACTTTCTCAGCTGCGGGTGGTAATGCCGGTACTTCGCCCATTCTCCTGCGACGAGATTATAGGCGTCGGCGCTGCCTGAATTGTTTTTCGATTGCGTGAACGAGCCGATGTCGCGAAGCTTGGGGACCGCGGAATCGAGCGTGGCGATGTTCCCGGCCATCGCGTTCGCCGCAGCGTCGGCTTCGCTTAGTTGAGCCCGCCAACGGCCGTGTCCGTGGCGCGCTTGCGAGAGACCGCTTCGGTTCGGGCGGGAGAATCGGGTTTCCCGAGGCGTGCAGTTGGGCGGCTCGGTTGTGACGCTGTCGGCCACGCCTCCCAATTTCCCCGCGTTGCCGTGGTACTCTTTCGCCTTCGAGTCGTTTTCCTTGCTCCGTAGGCGGCCGCGGGTTGATGGTTGAGAGAATTGATCTGTTGCGGGGTCGAGACGGGGCTTGTGCGCATTTGACCGTAAACCTTCGATTGTCGAGAAGGAGCCGGCGCGGTGATGCCCGCGCCGGTGCTCATGTTTGAGGTTGGAACGACTCCGGAAAGGCCCGAACTAGAAAGGCCGGAGGCCGCGCCTGAGGGTTGGGAGTACGGCTGGAGCGTCTGAAAATCACTTCCCTGCATTTCGGGAAAGTCGCTTTGAAACGCGGAGTTGGCAGGAGAGCTGAGCGGACGAAGTTTCGGCTTGGGGACGGGTTTTTTGGGGGCCGCCTGAGAGACGGCCGCAAATCCTGAAAACGCGACCCCCGCGGCGATCGCCGCCGCGCAGCACCTCTTCCTCATAAAGATAGTCTGCTTGATTTAGATTCCGTGTCAAGGGACCGCTACCGTTTCTTAACCCGCGGTCCCTTGACAGCGGGTTCGGGGCGGCGCAACACTCTATCGCGAGGATATTATGAGTCGAAAACTGATTCCTTTGATGCTGGGGTTGTGTTTTTTGGGCGGGTTCTCCGGCTGCGGCGGGAGCTCCGCCGACGCCACGCAGTTGGCCAACGAGCGCGAGGCCCGCAAGAACGAAATCGACGAACTGCAGAAGAAGCAAAACGCCGGGACGATCACGCCCGAGGAAGAGGCGCGGTTGGCGCAATTGTACAAGGAGCTGGAAGAAGAAGGGGAGAACCCGGCCGACGCCGGCTAGCGCTTCGGGGACTTCAACTGCTTTTCGAGCTCGAGCAGTTTGGGATCGAGATTCATCATCTTTAGCGTTTGCGCGCTCGAGGGAGGGGCCGTCAGGCCCTTCCCTTTCGCGTTGATTGCCCCGAGCGACCCCAATCCCGGGATCGGCAGCGCGTCGATGTAGGGTTTCAGGCTGAATTCCTGGGTAACCGCCTTCGCCGCCCGCATGACGGAAGAAGAGCTCATCATCGAGTGGACGAAGGCGGCGACGTCCGACTCGGCGATGTGCTTTTTCGCGACGGAGCCAAACGCCGGGGATTTTACGGTTTCCACGACGAAGCGGACGGGGTTGCGATGCTTCGTATAGTAGCGCTCGTTGACGCCGCGCAGCGCCGGATCGGCGAGGAAGTCCCGTTTCACGGCGTTCAGCGACTTGGAATCCTTAAAGCGTTTGGAATTCTTCATCCGGAAAAAAGCGTCTTCCGCCTTCTTCATTAACTTCCACGTGGCTCCGCCGCGCTCCGAGGAGGCGGGCGCGGGAGTTTTCTTCGGGACGGCGCGAAACTCGTCGGAATCCGCCTCCGGCTCGGGCAGGATTTCAAAAGGCGACTTTCTCGGGGCGCGCGTGTCCTGCAGGTTGTAGAGCTGATCGCGCAGTTCATCCCCCGCCCGCGCCTCATCGAAAACGCTGCCGCCTTCCGCAACCGGAGCCGACGCCCGTTTCTGAGGGGCCATGAGAATCCACGCAGCAACGACGGCCGCGACGCCCATCGCGCAGACCACCAAGAGCGCCGCGAATCGTCCCGCTCCGGATTCCTCTTCCGCTTCCCGTTCGTTCATGCGCCGGTTCCCTCGTCCACGTTGTCGACTTCCTGGGTCAGACGGTCGGCGGTGTCGAGCGCGATGGAAAGCACGAGGTCGTACGCGACGGGGGCGTCCTCCCGGAAGAAGCGGTCCGAGACTCGGCGCGCCACGATTGCGAACGGGGAGGACTCGAGCGTCTTGCCGCCGTCGTCGAAGGACCCGTAGTACGGCTCAAGAGGATCCCGCTCGGGACGGAGGTCCTCCCAAATCCGCCGCCCCTCGGGCACGCCGGCGAGTTCCTCGCGCAAACTCAGCAGGCGGCGGGTTTCCGTTTCAACGAAAAGCGCCCGCAGGGAGTCGTGCACGCGCTCGAAGAAGCTGCGGTCGCGGTGCTCCTTGTCGCGCAGCGAGGAGAAGATGAGAAACAAGTGGAAGCGGTCGATCTCCGCGGCGATCGCGGGCCGCAGCGGGAGAGGCACGCGGTCGCGAAGACGGGCGTCTTTGCAGAGCAGTTCCACCGCGCGCTGCGCGTAGGCGCGGGAGGCGCCGAGAAGAGCGCGCGCGTGATTTTCCTCAGGGGAGAGCATCGTCCTAAGTGTAGTCCCCGGGAGTCCGAAAGTTCAATATGCGGCGGACCTGTTCCCGCGTCAATCTTTTCGGGGGAACAGCGGGGGGGCTTTTTCGATTTTCCCGCCGTCTGCGCCGAGCGCGGCGAGAATCTTCGATGAGATTTCCGGCATAAACGGCGAAATCCAACCGCCGATCAAACGCAAAGAAAAAACTAAATCGCAGAGCAGCCATTTCACGGCTTCCGGATCGGTTTTCGCCAGCTTCCAAGGCTCCTTCTCGTTGACCAGGCGGTTGAGCCGTCCGACTTCCGCCCAAATCCGATTGAGCGCCTCTTGAAGGTCGACCGCCTCGATCGCCGCGTCCACCGCGGGCCCCGCGGTCTCGACCCGGGGCGTGGTCTCGAGCTTCTCCGCAGGGGGATTTTCGGGGAGGACGCCGTCGAGGTATTTCTCCACCATGTTCGTCACGCGGCTGACCAGATTGCCGAGATCGTTGGCGAGTTCCGCGTTGTAGCGCTGCTTAAGCTTCTCAACCGAGAAGTCCCCGTCGTTGCCGAACGGCATCTCGCGGAACAAGTGGTAGCGGAAAACATCGACCCCGTATTCGTTGGTGATCTCCCGCGGGTTCACGAAGTTCCCCTTCGACTTGGACATCTTCTGCCCTTCGACCGTCCACCAGCCGTGCGCGTAAACGCATTTCGGCAGCGGGGCTCCGAGCGCCATGAGCATCGCGGGCCAGATCACCGCGTGGAAACGGAAGATCTCCTTGCCCACGAAATGGATGTCGGCGGGCCACAGTTCCTGAGAGTGATCCTCGCCTTCGGCGTCCTTCATCCCCGGCGGGCGATAGCCGGTCGCGGTGATGTAGTTTTGAAGCGCGTCGAACCAAACATAAACGACGTGCTTCGGATCGGAGGCGACGGGAATGCCCCAGCGCACCTTCGTCCGGGAAACGGCGAGATCCCGGAGTCCCTCCTTCACGAAGTTGACGATTTCCAAAGAGCGCGATCGGGGCATCAAAAACCCGGGATTCTTCTCGTAATGCTCCAGGAGAGGCGCGGCGTATTTGGAAAGCTTGAAAAAGTAGCTTTCCTCTTCGGTGAGCTTCAGTTCCTTCCCGCAGCCCTCGTTCGGGCAGCGGCGCATGCCGCTGTCTCCGTCCGGCGGGGCCTCGGTTTCGGTCCAATAGGTCTCGCAGGCGACGCAGTAGTAGCCTTTATAGATTCCTTTATAGATGTCGCCTTTGGCGAGAAGGTGCTCGAAGGCCGCTTGGACCCGGGTCACATGCCGCGTTTGGGTCGTGCGGATGAAATCGTCGTGGAGGACCTCGAGGTGCTTCCACATCTCGGCGAACTCCGCGGCGATTTTATCGGCGTAGGCGCGGGGTTCGACTCCGGCGGCGAGTGCGACCTCTTCGATCTTCGAGCCGTGCTCGTCGGTTCCGGTGAGCAGATGCACGGCCCGTCCCTTGCTGCGGTGATGGCGCGCGAGGATGTCGGCGGCGAGCGTCGTGTACGCGTGTCCGATGTGGGGGGAGGCGTTGACGTAGTAGAGCGGCGTCGTGATGTAGAATTTTTTACCGGGGTTCACGAGGGGAATCCTCCGATCGAGTGCAGTTGCTGAAGTCGAAACGCGGCGAGTTCCACGATGATTTTCGGATCCGCGTTGGACTTGAGGGCGCCGTGGAGTTCGTCGATCTCGCGCAGGACCGAACGGACGGGCGCAAAGCGGTATCCCTGCGTCCCGCGCTTCTCCCGGATGAACCAGGCGATTCGGTGCAGATGCTTTTCCGCAACCGGGCGGGCCAGGTGGAGTTCTTTCGGGAGCGCGTCCGCCAGCGTGAACGGTCCCATCGGATCGGAGATCCAATCCGAGGGACTCGCCGGAGGGGTTTCGATCAATTCCAGCGCCCGCCGGGCGGACCCTTCCGCGAGCGGGGCGGCGGCGCGCGCCGCGGCTTCGTCGATGCCGCGGGTGCCGAGAATCGCGATCAACGCGTCGATTCCGAGAGGTCCGAAATTGAGCGTTTGGCAGCGCGAACGGATGGTGCCGAGAAGGTCTCCCGGACGGTGCGTGGTTAAAATCCAAACCGTTTTCGGCGGCGGCTCTTCCAAGGCCTTGAGCATCGCGTTCGCCGCGGCCTTTTCCAGCAGATGCGCGTCTTCGATGATCACCGCTTTCCACCGGCCGAGAAACGAGCGCAGCCCGGCTATTTCAATCGCGTGCCGGACGGTGTCGATGCGGATGCTGCGCTGCTTGGCGGTTTCCTCGTCGCGCAGTCCCGCTTGGTAGGCGGAATCCACCCGGTGCAGGTCGGAGTCGGCGCCGTTTGCGACTGAGGCGCAGGAGGGACACTCTCCGCAGGAGTCCGTCTTGCGCTTGGAGCAGTTTAGCGCGGCGTACAGCGCGAGCGCCGCGCCCGCTTTGCCGACGCCGCGAGGCCCTTGGAACAAAAGGGCGGGGGGAACGCGTTCGGAAACGACGAGGTCCTTAAGCCGGCGGCCCGCCCGGTCCTGGCCGACGAGTTCGGAAAGCTTCACGGCGCCGCGGCCTTGCGGCAGAGCTCCCGGAATACTTCGGCCGTTCCCATGAAGCGCTCATCGACCGCGTGAGCGATATCGGCGACCTTTTGCTTCGGGACGGCGTTCGCGATTCGCGAAATCCCTTCGAGCGCCCAGGTCACGAGTTCCTGGGGGTCGACCTGGACTTCCTGAGCGACCGAGGCCATGCCGTCGAGCAAAATGACCGCGCCTTTGGGCAGATCGAGATCAGCGAGCAGCAAAGCATTGATAGCCCCGTGACAGACTTCCCGGACGATTTCGTCTTTCGGGACGGCTCCCGAGCGGCCCGCGGTTTTGCGCACCACGGCGGTGATCATTTCGTCGGCGGCGCGGGCCGCCGCGTCCAGCGGGGAGCTCTCTCCCTGGATCTTTTCGGAGACAAAGGACTGGGTGGCGTTCTTGAGCGGGCTTTTGTCCGGGGTCACGGCGAGGATTCTACTAAATTAGGTTCCAAGGGCACCGGAGCGATCCGAAGTCCGGTCCGGCGGGAGACGCGATCGAGAATATCGCGGTGGATGACGAATTTCGGGGCGGTCCCGTCCAGGAGAACTGTTTTGGGTTCGCTTTTCGCGGCGCGGCGGTAGCCTTCCCGCACTCGCTTTCGGAACGGCGCCGTCTCGAGTTCGAGCCGGTCAAGGCTGCGCCGGGCGTCGCGTTTGCGGAACTGCGATTCAGGGATGTCGAGGACGATCGTCAGGTCCGGACGAACCCCGCTGGCGGCGACGCGGTTCAGACGCCGGACCAGCGCGGGATCGAGCCCCCGGGCGTAGCCTTGGTATACCACGGTGGCGAGGGTGAATCGCTCGCAGACGACGACGGCGCCCTTTGCGACCGCCGGACGAACCAGTTCTTCCACGTGCTGAACGCGCGCGGCCTCGTAGAGTAGAAGTTCCGAGAGGGGGTGGACGACATTGCCCGGCTCCAGGAGCAGTTCGCGGATTTTCTCGGCGAAAGGAACGGAGGTGCCTCCGGGTTCGCGCGTATGAATCGCTTTAAGCCCCGCGTCGAGCAGCGCCCGCGTCAGCAAAGCGGCCTGAGTGGACTTTCCGCTTTTGTCGGGTCCCTCGAGAACGATGAAAATGCCCCTTTCCCTTTTCGGGGGACGTGTCGAGCGCGTCTTCATGGTGATCCGATTCTAACAAATGCCGGTTCGCGGCGCTTCCGCGGTCATGACCGGGGTCACTGACTGAAATCACGGCGCTTCGGCTTGATTTAGACTTATAAGGACCCTATACTTGAATCGACTTGCAGGGAAAGGATTTTCCATAAATCCTCGGCCCCGCGGGGAACCTAGCGGAAGATCCAATTAGGGAAACGGGGCATGAGCCTCGTAGAAGTGCTTGTGGCGATGACGATTCTGAGCATCGGGGTGCTCGGATTCGTCGGCTCGTTCTCCTACATCAGCAAAGCGATCCGCGTCTCCCGGGCCGGGACGCTGGCGACGAACCTCGCCCAGGAAAAGATCGAAAACCTCAAAAACGAGCCGTACTACAAGCTGGCGCTCACCACGGTGACGACGGCGAGCCCCAATTTTTTCCCGGTGATCTACTACGACAACCTCAATTACGGTCTTGAGACGATCCGCATCGGCGGCATTACCTTCGAACGCGGGGTTTTGGTCTCGATGGCGCAGGTGGCCGACGGGTCGATCACCTCGGTCGGCTACAACTATCCGGATACCGGGATGAAGATGTTGACCGTCTATGTGATGTGGCAGCAGGGGACGAACTGGAAATATGTTTCCCTGGAAAATGTGTATGAAAATCCGGTCGTCGATCCGTTGACCGCTCAGGTCTCCGGCACGGTCAAAGACGGGGGTGGAACGGGGATCGCCGGGGCCTTGGTGCGGATCGTGGAGAACGCGGACTGGAGCGACACCACGGGAGCGGGAGGGACTTACGGCTTTTCGGCCCAGCCGGGGACCTATGCGCTGCGCGCGTCTTCGGCGGGGTATTACGACACGCTCGTGACCGAGGTGAGTTTGAGCTCGACGAACATCGAGACGCTCAACTTCACGCTGACCGAGATCGCGACGGGGACGATCACCGGCCGGGCGTGGAGCAACCCTAATCTGCTGATCGCCGGCTTCGCGCTTTCCACGACGACGATCATCGCCGATGGCGCGACGCTGGAGGTCGAATTCATCCAATTGTTCAATCCGACCACCTACGCGATCAACATCGGCAACGACGTCGACGGTTCGTCGACGAAGATCAAGTATTGGCGGGAAACGACGGGTTCGGGGTCCGACAACGGGGACATGCTGGTCGGAGGCGGATACGACAATTACGTCGCGTCCTATGTCCCCGCCGGGCGCTACTACCTGATCGCGAACACGAGTTTCTTTTGGCTCAACGACAGGTACATCCACGCGGACGGGCATTATCCCGGCAAGAAAATGAAATTGACCGATGGAGGATCCATCGAGCTGCTGCGCGTCGCCGACGACTACACCTGGGATGTGGTCGGTTGGCGGGATTTGGCGGGGACCCAGCAAAAGTGGGAGGGGACCCAGATTTCCAACCCGACTTCAAGCGGGGGGAAGCCCGCGCAGTGCTCGCTGGACGGCATGGGGGCGGGTTGGTCCTACATGCGGATCTCGTCCCCGGCGTCGGTCAACGACGGTTACGCCCCCGCCTACGATTCCGGAGACAACGAGGCGGATTTCCTATCAACCGCTGAGGCCTGCCAAGTGGTATCGCCGATGCCGCTGTTCGGGGTTCGCAATACCTCGGACGCCGCTCCGACGATCATCGCGGGTGTTCCGATGTTCGACGCGTACGTGACCGCCGACGATTTGATGGGCCCGGCGACGAACGCGCTGCGCACCCCCGTCAGCGAGGGCATCTTGGGGACAACCGTCACGCTGACCTCGGAGGTCGCGTATTTCTCGCTGGCGGGGGTTTCGACGGGGACCTGGAACGTCGTGATCGCGAGCGGGGCGTACTCGGCGACGATCTCCGAGGTCGAGATCGTTCAGAATGTCTCGACAGGGATCCCGAACGGCGTCACCGAGCCGAGTTGGGCTTTGGAGAACTACGCCGAGGTCAATCTCACGACGCAGTCCGTAAACGGCTATGTCGCCGGGACGATCCGAGACATCTCGGGTGCGCCGATTTCGGGGATCAAGATTCTCGCCGGGGGCGAGTCGAAGACGACCGGGGTCAACGGCCGCTACTTCGTCTCCGTGGGGACCGGATCCCTTTACCTGACCGCGAACCCCAACAACCTGGACACCCGCTTCGTCGAATCCGTGGAAAACGCCGTCGTTGAGACCGGCGAACTGACGACCGTCAATTTCACGCTGACCGAGGGCGGCGTGATCAGCGGGTTCGTGTCCAGCGACGGAACCTCGATACTCCCGAACGTTCAGGTCGCGGCGACGAAATCCGGAGCCCAATAC
>PFUL01000027.1:36252-48812 GCA_002790095.1 Elusimicrobia bacterium CG_4_9_14_3_um_filter_62_55
CCAGCGACGGAACCTCGATACTCCCGAACGTTCAGGTCGCGGCGACGAAATCCGGAGCCCAATACGGATTGGCGACCTCCGACGATTCCGGGAATTTCTACATCCGCAATCTTGCGACGGGAACCTATGATGTGGCGCCGATTCTCGACCCGATGGAAAGCTATTCGCCGCTGTCGGTTTCCACGACCGTGTCCCCGGGAACGACCATCGACATCGGGACCTTCACCGTTTCCGGCGCCTTGGGCACGCGGTCGGGAACCATCAAGAACAGCAACCTCCCCGTTACTTCCGGGGCGCTGATCCTTGTGAGCACGGCGACCCTCGCCGCGACGCCCGCCGCGATCGTCGCCTCCTCTTCGCCGGCGCAGGGGGTGATCTACGCCGCGTCGAGCTTGGCCGACGGGACCTACTCGGTGGGCGTGCGCGGATCGACCTCCACGACCTACAACGTCTCCGCCTACATCCCGGTGATCACGGGATCGGGCGTTACGATCACGACGAAAACCTATTCGGGGGTGAGCGTGACGGTCAACGGCGAGACCACGCTCAACATCGCGATCCCATGACGACTTTAAAGCGCGGAATCGGCCGCGGCGGCTACAGCCTCGTCGAGGTTATGATGGTCGTCGCGGTGGTCGGCGCGCTCGCGATGGTCGGCCCGCGCCTGATGATACAGCTTCAGAATTTCTATCTCTTGACGACGGCGCGAAACGAGATTCAGCGCGACGCCCGGACGGTGCTCGACATCGTCAATCGCTTCATCCGTCAGGCGAAGCACCGGTCGATCATCATCGACTCGCCCGCCGGCGCGGGACCGTATTCCCGCATTCGCTTCACGCATCAGGACGACCGCAGCTTCACCTACTATCAGGACGGCGACAAACTGATTCAGATCGTCGATGGAAACAAGACCACGCTCGCCGACAATTTGGTCTACCTGGCTTTCACCTTCCCGCGCTCGGACTTCCCGCGGCTGGTAAGCGTCTCGATGACCATGGGCAAGACCATTCAGCGGGGACAGAAGAAGGAATTGGAACTGACGATTCAGAAGATACGGGTGATGAACTGATGAAGCGCTTGGGAGAAGCGGGGCAGTTGATCGTCGCGGTGATGCTCCTTTTGGTCTTGATGGCCACGATGGTTCGGTTGATGGTCCTCTACACGCAGCGGGAGGCGAAATGGACCGCCAAGCAGGACCAGACAACGACGGCGTTCCATCTGGCCGAAGCCGGGGTTGAAAAGGCCTATCGCGCGCTGAGCCTGTCCACCGCGACCTGGTACTCGCTCGTCGAGGACGGAACGCCGGTCCCGAATTTCAACTTCAACAGTGAATTCACCGACCTCAAGAACGGAAGCTATACGGTGGCGATCACGAGCGGTCCCGAGGACCGTCAGGCGACGGTGTGGTCGGTCGGAAAGGATAAGCGCAAGGGCGAGGTGCGGGCGCTTAAGGTGGTCTTCGGCCAGAACATTCTCGGAGACACGGCGGTGCAATCGCTTGATGGGATTACTCTCGGGGGAAACAACATCGACGTGCATTGGGGGGCGGTGATCGGCAACGAGCACATCGACACGGGCGGGCGGGACTATCCGCAGTATTGGTCGGCCAGTTCTCTGGACGTGGATACCGACCCTGGGCCGGAGAACACCGACGGCTGCCAGTGGCACTCCTTCAGCGGCGATGTCCCTCCGGACCCGGGGATCGACGAGAAATTCTACCGATCCTCGGCCCAGGCGACCGGCTTCTACTACAATTCCGACCAGAGCTGGTCCACGCTCGTTGTGACCAGCGGCGTCGTCGTGTTCGTCGAAGGCAATCTCACGTTGGGCTCTCCGGGCATCAATATCAACGGAACCCTGTACGTCACCGGCAACGTCACGACCACTGCGGGAACCTGGGGGAAGGGCGATCCGGATATGACGGTTCCCCCGACCGCCTGGAAGCAATACTGCAACGACTGGGACGCCTACGACTTCGCGGACCCGACCAAGCCCGCCGAGTTCCCGGGCTTGGACAGCGATTACGAGGCGTCCGGACTGACGCCGCTGTACAATCCGGTGCAGAGCAAGACCGCGGTGTCCGGCTTTATGTACGTCGGCGGAAACTTCTCCACCGGGGGCGGGGGCGGCAACACGCGCATCTACGGGGTGATGTTTGTGGAGGGTTCGGTCGCGATGAACGGCGCCTCGTCGATTACGATCTACTACAACAAGACCGCCGCGGAAGCCGTGAAGACGACGCGCTTGGTGCTGGTGCGAAAGAGCTGGCAGGCGGTGCTCCACCCCTGGCCGTTGTAGCGCGTTCAGTAGGCGCCCAGCGAGATGAAGTAGAACAGCATCAAGAACGCCGCGATCGGCGTTCCAAGTTTCGCCCACTCCTTCGAGGGGATCTTTAGTTTGTGCGCCGCGACGAGATTCGTCGCATTCCCGGTAACGAGCCCGCCGCGGGCGATCAGGATGCCCATCAGTACGTGCCGCAGCTGCTCCTGCGTCATCAGCGGATTGATCTCGATCGAGGCCAAAGTCGCCCCGTCGATCGCGGCGGAGACGGAGTTCGCCCAGTATAAGACCGGCGGCGGGACTCCCAGCACGACGCGTTCCGCCAGTGGAAGCACTCCTTCCCCGAGCAGGACCAACCCCGCGATGAAGAGGTAGGTCCTGCCGGTGAGGACCAGCATGTTCCAGAGCGTCAGCGGGTCCTCGGCCGTGCGCCGCGGGACGCTCGCGCGTTTCGCAAAAACCCAACCGGCGACCACGCCCATCGAGAGAATCGCGGGAAGCACCCAAGGCCCGAGCAGATTGAATAAGTAGTAAGGTCCGGTCGCGTAGGGCGCCTGTGCGAGTTTGGCCATCGCGATCGCGGGGACGGGGCCCGCAATCGGCGTCAGCCCGCCTCCAAGACCCACGGCGAAGCACCCGACGATCGCGACCTTCAGTTCGGAATCCCGTTCCAAATCCATCGCGCCGATCAGTTCGATGAGCAGCAGCACTCCGATGGCCGAGGTGAGGACGGCCGAGGAGAATCCGACGAGAACGACGGCCGCCCCGACGGCCGGACGAACGCCGATTTTCGCGATTTGGGTTTTCATCCGCTCCCGCATCGCCCCGTGAAAGAAGGAAAAAAAGAAAAGCCCCCCGCTTTCCGGCGGCTACTTCCCTTTCTGGGCTGGCGCGTCGGGATTCTTTTTGTCCAGCAGATTATCGATGACTTTGAGCGTGACTTGGCGGGAAATCTGGGCCATGTCGTGGGGAACCGTCGGACCGAAGGCTTTTAGCAGATCGAGGCGGATTCTCTGAAGCTCCCGCTCGACGCGGGCGTTGAGCGCGTCGAGTCTTGCGATTTCATCCTCATTAAGAATCCGCCTCTCGGTCTCCATAAGCCGCCGCAGCGCGAATACCTCTTCCCGCCCCGCGCGAACGCGGTCCAAGCGGCGCGCGTAGCGCCCTAACGGGTCGGCGATGCGCAGTTTCAAATAATCGACGCTGCGCTGGGCGATTTGTTCGTCGAGAATGCTCAGCGCCAGAAGTAGTTCCAATTCCCGGTGCCGGGCACGCAGTTCCTCGCGCCGCGTTTCGGAGTAGGCGCCCCGTTCGATCAACTCCTCGTGAAGCGCGGTGAGTTTCCGTTCCAGAGGGATGCGCGTTTCCCGCAGCCGGAGAACGGCCTGGGCGGAGGCGCGAAGAAGCGCGATCGGCGATTCGGGTCGAGGGGCGATGTCGAGTTCGCGGCTGTTGGGGCCGACGCGCACGATCTGGCTCGCCATCGCGGAGAAGGCGTCGATGCGGCCCGGGATGGACAACGACCGGATGAAGTTGGGAATCAATCCGAGGATCCTTCCCAGTTTTTCCTTCCAATTCATCCGCCCCCACGGCTTCGAGCGGGTGAACAGCGGTGAGCCGAGCGCGGTATTCGGGATGCGGTAGTGTTCCGGTCCCGCATGCGTCGGTCGCTCAAAGCTCACCAATCCGAAATCCATCGGACCGATCTGGTTTTCCAGTAAAGACCGGCCCAGGCCCGTGATGAATTCGGCGGCTTTGTCGGCCGGAGCCTGCACGCCGGATTCGGCGATGGGAAAGCCCGCCGCGCGCAGAATCTGCGTCACGAGACTGATGCAGTTGGTCTGGCCGTCTCTGTTGGTAAAGCTGTAATTGTCTTTCCCTTCCAGGTGTTTGGCGTTGATCGCGGCGGCGACCCGGCGCATGGCTTCGAGGCCGGCGCGGTCCACGGCGCCCTTCCAAATGAAGTCGACCACGTTGGAGACGGCTGTTTCCGCGAGTGGAATGGCCTGTCCCGCGGAGCCGGGAAGGTACCAGAGGCTGTACAGGTATTCCGCGAGCGTCAATTGGCGGCCGTCGCCCAAACCGCCCGTGAAGGAACCGCCGTCGTTGTATTGGACCGTCCAAACGAGGATCTTTCCCTTTTCATCGGTTACGGCCATACCGAAATGGCCGAAGGCGTTGGAGTCTCCGACAGTCTTGACGCCGTTGCCGTTGGTCAGGAGAAAGTGGACGTCGTAGCGTCCCTTCGGGGCCAGCGGCGAGGGCGGGGCGGCGAGGTCCACCGCGCGGGCGACCGCGGGTTCGAAATCCTTTACCGAGACTCCGCCCATCTCCATAAAATTATCGGGAAGCCGTTTGAGACGCGTCGCTTGCACCAGCCCCTCCGAAAGCTGGCCGTCGGCGGGGAGCGACAGGTTGATCCCGGAGGCGTCCGGAGGCGTTTGAGCGCCGTTCCAGACCACCGGCAGGCTCTTGTGATACCCCATGCGCTTCATCAGTCCGACCGCGGCGACGGCTTCCGGGTCGTCGGTGGAGAGCGCGTCGATGCCCTTTTCGGAGATGTACGCCGCCAGCGCGTGGGCTTTCTTGCGAAGTTTCGCGGTGGCCCGGCTGTCGGCCTGTCCGGCAAGCACGAGCAGGGCCTTCGTCCCCAGGCGCATCATCAGTCCCATGTCCTCGTCGGATTTGGAGGGTCCGTGGCCGGCGCTGTGCGCGGCTTCCAGGAGTTGGTCCAAGGCGATCCGCGACCCCTCCATCGTCCCGCCGGCCGTTTCGATCGGGGCCAGCAGGCCGGATTCGCCGTTCCCGATGGAGAGATATTTCCGGTAAGGGAGCTTCAGCGGGTCGCTCAGCGTCTCGGGATTCAAGGAGGCGCGGGGGATGTCGATGGAAGCGTGCCGTCGTCCCACAAAGCCGAAGGGGATGTCCCGCGCGAGTTCGAAATCACGCATTCGTCGAAACACTTCGTAGAGGTCCTGATTAGAAGTGAGGACGGCTTCGGTTTTCTCGGTGCGCATCCGCTCGACGAGTGCCGCGAGGGATTCCCGGCTCGTGTCCGGGCTTTCTTCTCCGTCTTTGTCCCGCGCATAAGGGAGGACGGATCGGGCCGGGTAAAGCGCGATCTCGACGCCCGGATTCTCTTGCGCGACTCGCCGGAGCATGTCCCCGGAGCGTTCGCGCTGCGCCTCGTCGTCGTAGACGAACCACAGTTTCTTGACCGGGCCGGGATCGGGAAGCGTTCGCGTGATCGCGCCGGTCAGGGTCCCGAAATCCGGGGCGGGGGGTACGGCGGCGTCGAGCACCGATAAAGCGGCCGCGCCCAGGCCCGGGGCGGTGAGCGCGTCGGTCTCCGGCGAGAGCGAAAGCGCGGGAGAGGCCGGCGCTGAAACAGGCGCGAGTCCTGGGGACGGGGAAATTCCCAAGCGCGCCGAGGCTGGGGAGAGGATCGGCGCCGCGGCAAGTTGCGCGGGAACCAAGGAAGCGAAGAGGAATACGACGGAAAGAATCAGTCGGTTCATACCTCGGGCACTCTACCACACACGCAGGACGCCGTGAGCCGTCAGGAGGCCCAATTTCTCGACGGCAATAGGCGCAGGATCGAATGGGACCGAAGGCCCAAAGAGAAGCCCCCCGCTGGCAACAGCGGGGGGCCTCGGCATTCCCTCCCCAAAAGAGGAAGGATAGAGCTTTAGGTTACGAGCATTTGCTGTAGCCGCAGTCCTTGCAGCTCGGTTCCGAGCAACCCGACTCGAAGGCGACGTTCGCCGAGTAGCACTTTGGGCAATGCGTAACCTGCTGGAACTTTTTCGTAAACTCGAGCATTTCGTCGACCTGTTTGGTCTGCTCGGTGTTCTTGGCGTCGATCCAGCCGGTGCGCTTGAGGTGCTCGCGCAGCGCAACGCTTATCCCGTGGGGGATCGAGTCGACGCGCTTCTGTCCGAATCCATGCGGCTTGTCGCCCTTCGCGGCGTTCAAGTGCTTGAGGATGCGGATCGGATCCCCGCCCTCAGAGAGATACTTTGACAGCAGGATGCCGACCACCGTGGTCAGGCCCGCGATTTCCGTGCCGAGCGGGGCGATGTTCGTGAATACCTGGTACGGGCCGTGCTCGTTGTAGTTGATATGGATGTGGAGCGGTCCGTAGCCCGTCTTCACCTGATAGTATTCCGACTTCACTCCGTAGGCGTCGGTGGGCTCACGCCGCGCCTTCACCGGCGCCGCCGGAGTCGCGGTCTCGGCTTTCTTCGCCGAGAGGTTGAGTACCTGCTGTGCCTTCGAGCCGTCGCGGTAGACGGTCACGCCCTTGCAGCCTGCCTCGTAGGACATCATGTACGCCTTCTCGATGTCCTCGGTCGTGGCTTCGTTGGGCAGGTTGATCGTCTTGGACACGCCGTTGTCGACGTGTCTTTGGTAGGCGGCCTGCATGTGAATATGGGCGTCCATCGACAGGTCATGCGAGGTCGGGAACAGCCGCTGCACCTTCGGGGGAATCTCGGAAACGCCGCGCACCGCCTTGTGGTTCGCGTCGATTTTCTTCCAGAGATCTTTCTCGTTCAGGCCCCAGAAGTCGTTTTCCTCGGCGAGTTGGCGGAACAGCGGGTTCGCCTCGAAGAAGACGTCCTTCGCCTCGGGGGTTTTGTTGTGCTTGAGCGCGTCGAGCGCCTTCGCGTTGTAGCGGGTGTAGGCGATGGCGAAGAAGGGCTCGATGCCGCCGCCCTGCAAGCCGGCCGCGATCGCGATCGTCCCGGTCGGAGCGATCGTCGTGCGCGCGCAGTTGCGCGGCGCCGACGCGTGACCGCGGAAATGCGGACCGTTCGGATCGTAGATCGAGTCCTGCCAGTTCGGGAACACGCCGCGGTCGCGGGCGATCTCTTCGGAGGCCTCGAGGGATTTGTCGTTGATGAACTTCATCAACTTCTCGGCCGTCTCGATCGCCGCCGGCGAGTCGTAGGGGATGCCGAGCTTGACGAGCATCTCCGCCCAGCCCATGACGCCCAGGCCGATGCGGCGGTTGCCCTTCGCCAGTTCCTCGATTTCGGGGAGCGGGTAGTTGTTGATCTCGATGACGTTGTCGAGGAAGCGGATCGTCGTCGCGACGGTCGACTCGAGTCGGGCGAAGTCGATCTCGCCTTCGGCCATCGGGCCGGTCACGAAGTTCGAAAGGTTGATCGAACCGAGGTTGCACGGCTCCCACGGGAGCAGCGGCTGTTCGCCGCAGGGATTGGTGCTCTCGATTTGACCGAGCGCGGGGGTCGGGTTGGAGCCCGAGTCGTTGATCCGGTCGATGACGACGAAGCCCGGGTCGCCGGACTTCCACGCGTTCTCGACCATCATGTCCCAGACTTCGCGGGCCTTGACCGTCCCGGCGACCGTCTGGTCGTGCGGGTTGATCAGGTTGTATTCTTCGCCGGCCTTCACCGCGGCCATGAATTTCGCGTCGATGGCGACGGAGACGTTGAAGTTCTCCATGATCCCGGCCGAGAGCTTCATGCTGATGAACTCCATGATCTCGGGGTGCGTATAGTGGAGGATGCCCATGTTCGCGCCGCGGCGGGTTCCGCCCTGCTTGACGACGTCGGTCATCTTGTCGAAGATCTGCATGAACGAGATCGCCCCGCTGGCGACGCCCTGCGTCTTCTTGACCTTCGAGCCCTTCGCGCGCAGGCGGCTGAACGCGAATCCGGTGCCGCCGCCCGACTTCTGAATCAAAGACTGGGCGGTCACGGATTTCGTGATCCCTTCCATAGAATCCGGCACCGGGAGCACGTAGCAGGCGGAGAGCTGCTGGAGCTCGCGACCGGCGTTCATCAACGTGGGGGAGTTCGGCAGGAAGTCCCAACTGCCCATCATCTTGTAGAACTTCGCTTTCCAGACCGAGACCAGCTTGCCGGCTTCGGCGTTCTTGCGGGCGATCTTCTCAAGATTCGCGAGAAGCTTCATGAAGTTGTCGTCGCGGTCGCGTGCCTCGAAAATACCCTCGTGGAACAGAGTCATCGAGGTCGGCTTCCCGTCCGGGATCGGCGCGGCGCTCGAATGAACGGTGCGGCGGACCCCTTCGAACGCGCCCCACCTCTCGGCGTTCGGGTGCATCAAAATTTCGGCCAGCGCGATGTTGTGCGCGACCCCCTCCAGCCAGGCCTCGACCGTGGGCGCATCCCGAAGGTACTTATCCTTAATGACCTTGAGTTGGTTTTCGCTCAAACGAACCTTCGGAGCCTTCTTCACGGCCGGGTCTTTCTGCGGGGATTTCATCTTGCTCACTCTTTGCTCCTCCGGGAGGTTTGATTTTTAGAGGCGAGTAGGCCCTTAGGCCTAAAAGCGCCCCTCCTTCATGTACGGATAAATTGTCGTCGGTAGACGGCGAATTGTGACCGCGAGTAAGTGTATCGGAAAACTTTTTTTATGTCAACACTCCCCGTCGGTAGAACGAATTTTTAAGCGACAAAATAGACCGCGGGACGATCTAGAAAAAGAGGGCAACCGTATAGAATATAGTAATAGATAGTAATAAATGGAATTGCCTTAGAGGGAGTCTCGTCGTGAAAATGAACCAGGGAGTGAGCTTCGCCCGTCCCCGGACCCCCGGCAGGAGGCCTATTTTGTGCGATTTACGACGAGAAATGCAACACGGCAAAGTTCTCTGCGCATCGTGAAAATAGCTCAATATGTAAAATATACACACTAAATGGTAATAAAATAGCTAATAACACCCTAGAATGGACCTAATATGTCGCCTCCATTATAGAGCGAATTAGAGCCGTTTTGATCGTTTTTTGGGAGGGAGGAAACCGGATTAGGGCTTCTTAAAAAGAAGCATATCGGGACCGTGATCACCGATTTCCGCGTAGCGCAGGCGGAGCGCGTCGAAGTAGTTTTCGAGCGAGACCGCCTGCAAAGGGCGGCTTTCCCCGGAGGGTTCGATGGCAAGGGGGGCGTATCCGAGCGACAGAAGCAATTGCATCGCGCGGCGATGCTCCTCTTTTTTAGGGTGGAACCAAACCTCGATCGCGACGGTCGGATTCTCGTGCGTCAAGATTTCCCGGGCGCCTTTGAGAACCGATTCCTCAAAGCCTTCTACGTCGATTTTGATCCAATCGGGTCTCAGGCCGCGTTCGCGGCAGAATCGGTCCAAAGTCGTCGTCTCGACCTCCGCCGTTTCCGTCGTGTCGGTCCATCCTTCGACGAAGGACGAACTCCCGATCAGGTGCGTCGGCGCGAGAAAAAGCGGCGCGGTTCCCTCGCGGTCGCCGAGCGCGGTTTCCACGACGGTCGCGTTGGCGGTTCCGCGGAGATTGCGACGAAGCGTCGGCAGGATGCGCGGGGAGGGTTCGAAGGCGAACACCTCGTCCGAGAAGGCGGCGGCTAGGAGGGCGTAGTATCCGAGATTCGCCCCCACATCGAAGACCGTGTCTTCGGGTTTCAGTGTCGAAAGCCAATGGCGGGTGAGGCGGATCTCGGCGTCGCTGGCGACCGGTGCCCCGAAAAGCCATAAATCCTCGGCGGAGGAGGGGACGACGACCGTCATCTCGGGGCCGAAGAAGGTGCTGGCTTGCCGTTCCAAATGCACCTGCCCGCCGAGAAATTGATTGAGCGTTCGCATGACGACGGATCGGCTCACGGTCTGCCACGGGCGATTCAGCAATTGTCTCAGGCGGGGCTGTCGCGCGTATTCGACGGTCTTATCAAGATTTTTTCGACAAAGGTCTCGGTCCGTCACGGGAGCATCGTACTAAATTCCTCCTCGGTCCCCGGTTCGCGGAGTTTCTTGCCATTCGGTCGCCGATCTTGCTATACTGGACGTACTATGTACGCGATCATCGAAACGGGCGGTACTCAGTATTGGGTCACCCCCGGTGAGACTTTGCAGGTCAATAAACTTTCGGCCGAAAAGGGCGAAGCCGTGGAGCTTAAGGTTCTGTGGGCCGCCGAAGAGGACAAGCAGTCCTCGCAGAAGGCCAAGGTGACCGCGGAAGTCGTTCGCCAAACGAGGGGCAAGAAGCTCGTCGTTTTCAAGAAGCGACCGAAGTCCCGGTACAGCCGCAAGAACGGGCACCGGCAGGAACTCACCGAGATCCGCATCAAGGACATCTCCCTTAACTAAGGGGCCTACCGGAGTCGCTTCATGGCACACACAAAAGCACAGGGCTCTTCGAGCAACGGCCGCGACAGTCACGGCCAGCGCCTCGGCGTCAAGAATTTCGGCGGCCAGGTGGTTAAGGCGGGGATGGTCTTGGTTCGGCAGCGGGGAACCAAATTCTATCCCGGCGTTAACGTCGGGATCGGGCGCGACGACACCCTTTACACCAAGGTGGACGGCGTCGTGACCTTCGAGTGGGTTAAAAAAGGGAAGAAGCAGATCAGCGTCTATCCCGCGTCTAAGTAAGGCGCGCCTACTCACGACTCTCACAGTGAAAAAACAGGACCCCGGTCCTGTTTTTCCTGTTTCAAGATGAAATTCATCGATAAGGTTAAGGTGTTCGTACGGGGAGGCGACGGCGGCAAGGGCTGCCTTTCTTTCCTGCGCGAAAAATTCCGGGAATTCGGCGGACCCAACGGGGGGGACGGGGGCAAGGGCGGGGACGTGGTTTTCGTCGCCGATCCGAAGATCCGGACCCTGTTGGATTTCTCGCACCGGCCGCATATCAAGGCGGGGTCCGGGAATTACGGAAGCAGCAACAACATGACCGGCGCGTCCGCCGAGGATTTGGAAATCCAGGTGCCGATGGGAACCATCGTTTTCCGGGACGGACGCCCGATCGCGGACCTTTCGAGCCCGGGCCGGCGTTTGATCGTGGCGAAGGGAGGACGGGGGGGGCGCGGCAACGCGTCCTTCAAGACGAAGCATCAGACCGCGCCGCGCATTTACGAAAAGGGAGAACCCGGTGAGGAGGTCGAGTTGGAGCTCGAGCTCAAGCTCATCGCGGACGTCGGACTCGCGGGTTTCCCGAACGCGGGCAAATCGACCCTTCTCGCCCGCGTCTCGAACGCGCGGCCTAAAATCGCCGACTACCCGTTCACCACTTTGTCCCCGAATTTGGGAATCGTGCAGCACAAGGGGCGCTCGTTCGTGCTCGCCGACATTCCGGGACTCATCGAGGGCGCGCACCGGGGGAAGGGGCTCGGAGACGAATTCCTCCGGCACGTCGAGCGTACCCGCATCCTCGTGCATCTGGTCGATCCCGCCGGATTCGACGGGGTGAGCGCCGAGGACGGGGTCAAGCGCATCGAGGCCGAGCTGTCGGCTCACAGCAAAATTCTCGCGAAGAAGCCGCGCGTGCTCGCCGTCAACAAGCGCGATCTGCCCGAGCACGAGGACGCGTTCAACAAGGTCCGAACGCGGTACCGCCGCCGCAAGGTGTTTTCGATTTCCGCGGCGACCGGTGAGGGCGTCGGCCCGCTGCTCGACGCGGTGCTCGCCGAACTGGATCGCGCGCCCGTCGAGGCCGAGGCCGCTCCGGTCCGGCGCGGCGTCAAAGAGGTTCGCGTTCAAAAAGGATTTCGCGTGGTGAACCTCGGCGGGGGAAACTTTCGCGTCTGTGGAAAATTCGTCGAACGCGCGGCGGCGATGGCCGATCCGGATTTCATGGAGAGCGCCCACCGGCTTCAAATGACGCTGAAGCGCATCGGCGTCGACCGAGAACTGCGCTCCAACGGAATTCAGGAGGGCGACACCGTTTCGATCGGCTCGCTTGAATTGCAGTGGTCCGAGGAGCCTCTCCAAAAACTGCCGCGCCTGCCGCGGCGCAAGCGCGTGAAATGACCGTCGCCGCCGAGGCTCCGAGCGCCCCGCAAAAGAGTTCGAACTTCTATCTCGGGTTTCTCTTTATGAGCAAGGAGCGTCGAGAGGCGCTCGGCGCGGTCTACCGGTTCGCCCGCGTCGTCGACGACGTCGTCGACGGGGGAACGCTGGCCGCGGCGGCGGCGGCCGAGGAGCTCGATTTCTGGGACTTGGAGGTCGAGCGCCTGTACGCCGGATGCCCCGAGCATCCCGTCACAGCGGCGCTTGCGCCGCATGTCGAGCGCTTCGGCCTGCCGAAAGAGGGCTTCGCCGAACTGGTCAAAGGCGTCCGGATGGACCTCGAAAAAACCCGCTACGAGACCTTTCGAGATCTTGAGCGGTATTTGTTCGGCGTCGCGGGCGCCGTCGGCCTTTTGTGCGTAGAAATTTTCGGCTACCGAAAGACTCCGAAAAAGGACATGCGGTCCTACGCGATCGCGATGGGGAACGCGTTTCAGTTGACCAACATCCTGCGCGACGTGGGCGAGGATCTGGAGCGGGG
>PFUL01000055.1 GCA_002790095.1 Elusimicrobia bacterium CG_4_9_14_3_um_filter_62_55
GATAATACTGCTGATAATAATACCCATACCCCGCATAACTCAACCCACCCAACTTCGCCGCATTAACCGCCAACCCCGCCACCTTCACCCCAGCCCCCCCCAACCTCCCCACAGCATCCCCGATCAACGGCACCCGCGTCCTCCCATACCGCACCACAAAAACCGCCGTCCGAATATGCCGCCCCCACAACAACGTATCATGGATCGGAAACATCGGCGTACAATCCACCACCACCCGATCGTAATTCTGCTTCGCCCAAGCCAACAACGCGCTCAAGCGCGGCGTATTCAACAACTCCGACGGATTCGGCGGCCGCGTCCCGCAAGGCAACACCCAAAGCCCCGGAACATCGGAGGAAACAACCAAGGAAGCCAACTCCTCCACCCCCTGACCCGCCGCCAAAAAGTTGCTCAACCCACGTTCCGTAGAAAGCGAAAAATTCTTATGCATCTGCGGACGGCGCAAATCCCCGTCGATGATTAAAACCTTCTCCCCCAACTGCGCGAAGGACACCGCCAAATTGGAGGCCACATAGGTCTTCCCCTCTTCTTGCACGGAACTGGTCACCAAGAAACTCTTATCGCTATCCGCCACATGCGCGAAATCCGCCATCGTGCGCAAATTCCGAAACGCCTCTCCCGTAAGAGAAGGCCCCTGCGCCATCAGCGGCGCATACACCGCATCCTTCTTCGGAATTTCCAAAAAGGGAATCATGCCCAAAAACGGCTGGCGCAATTTCTGCTCCACATCCTCTTGCGTGCGTATCGTCTGATCCAAGGTCTCCACCAACAACGCCAGCAAAAACCCCAGCATCACGCCGCCGATCGACGACGCAAGCAGCGCCCGCATCTTCCGCGGCTTGAACGGAAAATCCGGAACCTTCGCCAAATCGACAATCCGCACATTGTTGCCCTTCAACTGCCCCGACAGATCCGTCTTCAGCGCCGCGACGATCTTATCCGTTTCCACGCGAATCTGGTTCGTCAGCGAGAGGAGGTTCGCTTCCACCGCCAAGCGCTCCGGG
>PFUL01000060.1 GCA_002790095.1 Elusimicrobia bacterium CG_4_9_14_3_um_filter_62_55
GCACGCCACCTCAAGAAGTCTAATAATGGCGGCTGCCGAGCGAAATCGTTAGACCGCCCATTAAGCCCTTGACATTCGTAACCCTACAGGTTACACTCCTGGGGTGATCAAAAGCTTCAAGCATAAGGGGCTTGAGAAGCTGTTTAACGACGGGACCCGTAAGGGCATCCAGCCCCAACACGCGGGGAAGCTTAAAGATATTTTGGACCGTTTGGACGCCTCAGCAGTCGTGGGTGATATGGATTATCCGGGATCTGATTTGCACCCATTGAAAGGCGACCTCAATGGACTGTGGGCAGTCAAAGTTTCAGGGAATTGGCGTATTATTTTCCGTTTCGAGAACGGCGACGCATATGTAGTCGACTATGTGGACTACCATTAAGGAGGCACAAAAATATGATCTCTAGAAAGCGGTCGCCGACTCATCCTGGTGGCATTCTCAAGCGTCACTATCTTGAGCCGCTGTCTCTAGCCGTTTCTCAGGCTGCCAGCGCCCTAGGAGTGTCGCGTAAGACCATTTCCAAGATCGTGAATGAACGCGGGGACGTTACTCCGGATATGGCTCTGCGGTTGGCCCGGGCATTTGGCACCACGCCGGAGTTGTGGATAAATCTACAGAGGAATTACGACCTATGGCACGCTTCGCACGATTCGAAAGCCTGGCAGAAGGTCCGGGTCATATCCACGGATTCGCATCGGCTTTCGGCCTCGGCGTAAACAGCGATGGCGCCGCTTGGCGTTCTAACAAACCGCCGAAGCCGGCGGCGTGAAGGCACCACAGTAGCCGCCGCGGCTTGGCGGAGGCGTTAGGCGAACAACTTTGGATAGAACTGAAACTATAATCACTGATCTTGATCGAGCATTTGGTGAGCTCAAACGACCAAAGGACACCGAGTTGCTGCATGTGGATTGTTTCGATAACTCCGACATCAAGCCCTTTTACGGGGAGAAGCATTGGCGCGAGATCCCCGACGAAATGATCGAATCTCAGAATGGAGCGCTTTGCTTCTTCAGCCCGCAGGCGTTTCGTTTCTTTCTGCCTGCGTACATGCGTTACTGCTTGCGAAACTACGTTGACTCTCAATCATTCTCGGTTGATGCAACAATTTACGCGCTCAATCCGCACGGAAGTGGGCAGAAGGATTTCATGGAGTCGAAATGGGGCCTATTTTCTTCGGACCAATTGGGAGTCGTGGTTTCTTTCTTGAAGTTCATGTCCGAACAGGAAGAATACGTTGATGCGGATGCCGCAAAATCTGCGCTTGCGAATTATTGGTTGAAGGATGCGCACAAATCGACATGAATGCGCCCTGCAGGCCCTTGCAATAACAGCGTATACGCTGTATCATTAGAAAATGGCTTTCGAGCTCAGATTCTATCGCACGCGCGCAGGAATCGAGCCGGCATTGGAATACATTCGGGCTCAGACCAAGGGGCACCGAGCAAAGATTGGACGAGCCCTTCAGTATCTGGAGGACCTTGGGCACCTGGCAAGAAGACCGCAGGTGGATTACCTCGGAAATCAGATTTATGAACTTCGCATTGCGATTGATCAGCACCAGCATCGGATGTTTTACTTTTTCCATAGACGTTCAATAATCGTCGTTACGAGCGGTATTTTGAAAAATGAGGGCAAGGTTCCCAAGTCCGAGATTGAAAGGGCGCGCAAATATCGCGCCGACTGGCTGGAACGATTCGGAGGCAAGATATGAAAAAAAAACAGAGAGGGATCGGCACAACTCTCCGTCAGTATCTGAGTGGGGAGATGAAGGATCCCGAATTCCGCCGGCTTTACCAGGAAGCGGATATTGAGCTTCGCGTCGCGTTGGAAATCACGAAAGCCCGCGAGGCTAAGAAAATGAGCCAGCGAGAACTCGCGGATGCACTCCACACCAAGCAGCAGACGGTGTCAAGGATTGAGCGTGGCGCTCAAAACGTAACCATCGAAACCCTGGACCGTATTGCGCGCGCATTAGGGAAGGGCTTGCAGGTTAAATTTGTCGCAATGGGCGGCGCATAACCATTCGATTCTGCGGACGCGCGCTTTGAGGAACCGAATTGCGCGCGCCGCAGATCGTCTGCGTTAGACCCATTTATTCCTTGTTTTTCCGGATTCCCAGAAGAATTTCGCCTTGACAATATGTCAAATATGACATACCCTATATTGAGCCAATGAGCCCCACGCATAAGCCCCTGATTTGGCTAGAGGGAGAGGTCAAGACCCCACCCTTTTCGAAGGAAGCTCGCTTGGAGGCAGGATTCCATTTGAGGCGGCTTCAGGCGGGAGAAAAATGAGCATGCCGGTCTCTAGGCCGATGCCTGGGATCGGGAAACGATGCCACGAACTGCGCATCACTGATAAATCAGGCGAATGGCGAATCATCTATCGAACAGATTCTGATGCCGTCATAATTCCCGAGGTTTTTAAGAAGAAGCAGGCGAAGACTCCGAAAGAAGTAATTGAAAATTCGATCAAGCGGCTTCGGAGGTACGACGATGAAAGCAAGTAAGCGAAAAAAACTGGAACAGAAAGGGTGGCGTGTCGGGGATGCGAAGGATTTCCTCGGCCTTTCGGATAGTGAAGCTGAGTACATCGAACTTAAGCTTGCGCTTGCTCAGAATCTTCGATCTTTGAGAACAAAGCGACGGATTGGGCAGGAGAAAGTCGCCGAGATTATTAAATCGAGCCAAAGTCGTGTGGCGAAGATGGAAGCCGCGGACGAATCCGTAACTATCGATTTAATAGTTCGAGCATCTTTGGCATTGGGCGCGTCTCGGAGCAATTTGGGACGGATAATTTCGAAATCCGGTTCTCAGACCGTCTCCAGCTAGAAGTGTCAGAAACGAACGGACGGTCTAACACCCGCTCCGACCGGTGAGGAAATGTTTAAGCTTAAGCGGGCGTTAGCCGTCGAAGCCCCGGCCAACGCGGCGACGGCGACGCTTCCCGGGTATTAACCGCCGCCGGAGGCGACGACGCGCTTGATCCGTTCGAGATGCTCGGGGGAGACCCCCGTTTTCGAACGGGTTTCCATTTCCGCGACCAGGGCTTTTCCGAACTCCGCCCGAACCGGTGCCGACAGCGCCGCGAGACGCCCGGACGCCCATAAGGCCAAGGCGTTGATATCGGCTCCCCGGTCATAGGCCGTCAGCGCTTCTTCCATCGCGACCAGCCAGGACTGCTCCTCGGGAGTGGGAAAGGAAACAACCCCGCGTCCGGGGTCGAGGCGAACCGCCTCGCCTTCGCGTACGACGACTCGTTTGAAGGATTCGATCTCGCCCGCGGCGTTGAACACGGGAAGGTCCACCGAGAGGCCTGAGGATTCGCTCCAGCGGCCGGAGGGAAGATCCACCGCGGGGACCCCCGCCGAACCCGCGAGGATCGCGGCTTGGGAACCGCCGGCCGTGGTGAGAAGACCGCGCGATCGGCGCACGGCGTTCCGGTCGCCGATGCCGACGAAGGGCGTCGCGAAAATACGCCCCCCGAGTTCCGCCTTCGACCGGTCGTAGGTCACCCGGGCGAGGGTCGAAGACCCCGGAGCCAACGCCGTCCCGAACGCCTCACGCGACAAATTGGAAGCGCCCCGGCGACCGAAGGTTTCCCGGACGCGGGGCTCGACGGCGGGCTTGAGCAGCCCCAACGACGACAGCGTCCCGATCGCGTCGTCGAGCGATCTCCCATCGGCGACCAACGAAGCCAATTTCCCGTCGGCGGCCGAGCGCGTGTACCTAAGGATCAGCCATTCCCCGGCGTCCAAGCGCCATTGCGCGCGAAAGGCGGCCGCCGCGCCGATTCTGCCGATCGGACGCCCCGCGGCGAAAACGGCCGACCAATCGTAGAGCCGATGGCGGGGGGCGACCGGCGCGCCCAAACCCGCCAGAGGCCGGTAGCGCGGCGACCGCCGATACGCGTCCCCGTCCGAGATCAGTTCTCCGCGCGCGACGGCGGCCCGTACGGGATTGTTGTAGTACAGATCGAGGGTCCGCTGCCCGATCGGCGCGTCGGGGGGAAAAACGCCCAAGCGCAGGAGCTCCAACGTTTTCGTCAGTTCGGCGCGCAGCGCCTCCCGCGCGTCGTTGTTGTTCCGGTAGGCGGCGACCGACGCGGAGAGATTCGACAACTCCAGCATCGGCAGGCGTCCGTTCGCGGCGAAGATGCGGGCCAAGGCGTCGACACGCGACGCGTTTTCTTCCTGGGACGGAGAGTCGGCCAAATATCCGGAGAGTTTCGCCCTCAGGCCGCGGCCCGTCTCCACCGCCCGCCACGCCGAACCGAAACGCTCCACGCGTTCGTCCAGTTCCAGCCGGAGCCGTTCACCGGAAAGGGCCGCCTCCAGAACGCCGTTATCGACGGAGACCGCGAATCCCAATTCGTAGAGGGCGCGCGTGATGAAGTAGAACGCGTTTTGATCGAGCGCGGACTCCCCGGGCGACCCCATGCGAAGCCGGATCAGTCCTCCGGCACCGAAATCCCCGTACAACGCGGCGCCGTCTTTGGAGATCCACGCTCTCGCTCCCGAGACGACGGCGGACGCGGCGGGGTCCACGGAAGAACCGGAAGCGCTCAGCAGGGCGCGGACCGCCGGGGAAAGCGCGTCGGAAGGCGAGACTTCCAAAAAGGCGGTTTCGGCGATCGTCTCGCCGTCCTCCTCGAGGGCGGCCAACGCGTTCGCCGACGCCTTGGCGTCCGGGCCCGGGACTGCGAGCGCCTGCTGGCAAAGCAGTTCGATCCACCGGTTCAGCGACGGGGTCTCCAGAGAGAAGACACCGGCGAGGGCGTCCTTTCCCAGCGGGTCGGTCGGCGGGACCGCCGAGAATCTCGAGCGCATCGAGGACGCGAAGGCCGCCGCGTCCGCGCGGCCCTTCTCGTCTCCGGTCAGCACGGCGTAATCCCCGGCGATCGCCTCCACGGCCCCGGCCGCCTCGAGCGCGTCGCGCACCGCCGGACGGGCCGCGGCCGCGGCCAGGCGGGCCTGCGCGGCGTCGGCCCGCTCGAGCGAGCGGTCCAAAGTTTCGAACCAGGATTTAAGCGTCGCGTCGGCGGGAGCGCCCCGGCGGACCGAGACGACCGGCGCCGCGACCACGGCCGCGGGAAGCAAAAGGGCCGTCAGCGCGAGACGGCCCCAGCACCGCATCAGTGAACGGGAATGACGGAGAAGCCGAGACGGTCGGCGGTCGCGAGGCGTCGGGCGCGAGGATAGGAACGCGGTTCACGCGAGCGGAGTTCCGCGACCCCGTCGATCAAAACGACGGTTCCCGCCGGCGGCGCGGGGGAGACGCCGACGACGAAGCCGAATCGCTTCATCACCGATAGAATCCAGCGCATCCATCGAGAAAGGCTCTCCGCGAAGTAGCGCCGCGCCGCGATGAAAAAACCTCGCAGTCCGAGCGGGTTGGAGTTTCCGCGAACCGCGAGTTCCGCGTCGGCCTTCTTCTTAAGCGCGGCAAATCCCTGCGTGCGCAGATCGAACTTGAGGGCCGCATGCATCGCGAGACCCTCGCCTGCGAGGGAAAGCTGTTCATCGAGGGAAACGACGGACTCGGGCGCGAGCTTGAACGCGTCGATCAAGGCCGACTCGTCGATCGCGGCGACCGAAACGAAACCCTCCGGCAATCGGATCCGCACCCGCGGATTGCTGCGCCCGGTGAAGGTCTCGACCTCGGCGGTCTCATAGGAGACCTTTTCTCCAGAGAGTGTCCGGCTCACCGCATTTTTCAGACCCGACTTAAACGCCTTTAAAAATCCCGGATAGTCGGCGGCGTACGGACGCCCCTGCGCGTCGGTCAACAACGTGTTCCACGCGGCGAGCCCGTTGGCATACTGCACCGCGCGTTCCTTGTTGGCCGCGGCGGCGGATTCAATCGCCGCGTCGCGCAAGAGACCAACGGCCGCCGGACCCATCGCCTCCGCCGAACGGCGCATCCTCGCGAAACCGGTTTCGATCGCCGCGCCGGAAAGCTCGTTGTTCTCCACGAGACGCGCCGTATGTTCGAAAAATTCTCCGGCATCGGAAACACGCTGGACGGCGAGCGCCTTGTCGCCGGCCGCGAGGGCGGCCTGGGCCTCCCCGACGCTGCGAACCGCGTGGGCGGCCAACTGGGAGACGGCCTTCGCCGGATCGTCGCTTACCTCTTTAAGGGCGACCGCGCCCGCCTTCGAGCCGAGATCGGAAAAATCGGAGCCTCGGCGTCGACCGATCTGCTCGAAAAGCTTGTCGAGATCCGCCTGATCGCTGCCGAGAGAAACGCCCTCGGGGCCTTTCGCCTTCCGCTTTTGAATTTCTAAAACGGTGGAGGAAAGGCCGGAATCGATCGCGGCGATGCCGGTCTTCTCCGATTTCATCGCGGCCGGATCGGTCGCGGCGGGCGCGGCGGCGTTCTTGGAAAAGGCCTGCCGGTCCACCGATGACCCTTGAAAGGCGCTCTTTCCGAGTTTTTCCGGGGCGGCTTGAATGGCGGGGGACTGCCCCGCATTTCGCGATACTGAAGCGGGGCCGCGCTGGACGAAGGCTTCGGCGGGAGTCGCCGAGCCCTCGTACTTAGCGCCCGGGAAGGTCTGATTGTCCATGTTCGGAATCACCGACGGGATCAGCCCCGGAGTGATCGGATTGTTGGGCGCGAATACCGATGAACCGGTGTTTCCGACCGCGAGGTTCGCCGGACCGGTCTGCATCGTCGGTCCCTGTACTTGAACCTGTCCGACACGAGCCCCGCCGGCCCAAGCGGAAGACGCCAAGAGAGCCGAACCGACAAAGGACTTTAGGCCTAAGGAAATGGATTTCATGGGCTTGTTTCCTTTAGTATAGCGTCGGCCTCTTTGGCCTGTAAAGGGCCGATAGACCTTTTGCCCGCTTGGGGCGTCGGACCCCCCTTGCGGAGAAGGCTGCGGAATCTAGGCCTTTAGGCCTAAAATAGCATAGGCATCATGCTATAATGACAGGGCCCAAGCGGCCCCGGTGGGTCCTAGGTCCTGGACCCATAATGGGAGTGCCAAGGAGACTATTTATGGCCCAAAACAATAACCCCGATCCCGCGACCGAAGAAGACGCGATCAAAGACCGTCCGGCGGCGAGCCTGCTGAAATCCTGGGGAAAACGGATGTCCCAGGGCGGCGTCTGTGCGATCCCGGTCTTCATCGGCGGAAAATGGTCCATCGCGGTGCCGCGCGGCAACAAGCGCGTGCTCCAACTCGCGATCGACAACCCCGCGGGAAAATCGAACTAGCGGTCGACCACCCCTCTCTGGCAAGAAAGCCGACCCCCTGTTACTCTATGGGGGTCGGCTCTTTATATGACTGCGCGCAAGGTCTTCCAAGGAATCCTCTTTTTCGCGATCCTCACCGCGGTCGTTTTCTTTTTCGACAAAGTCTCGCGCAGCGGGACTCCGAAAAAGGGCAACGTCCGCGTCTCCGCCGATTTGGCGTTATTCGGCGCAGCCGACGCGATCGCCGGACCGGGACTGATGGACCGCGTTTCCAACCGCTTGCTCTCCGAATACGCCGGAAGCTCGATTCCGGATTTCGCGGGCCAGCGCGGCACCGCCGGGATCGCGCCGGGAGGCGCCCTCGAAACCGAGGAGAGCGCCTCCGCCTCCAGGGGCTCGCCAACCGCCGACTCGGGAGACGAGAAAGGGGAATCGGATGCCGATGACGGCCGGGAAAGCGAGCGCCGGCGACTCCGCCGGATCAAAATGCTCGAAATCGAACGCGGCGAACGGCGGATGTACGGCGCCACGGACCGGACGCCCGCGGGACTGTCCGCGCCGACGTCGCCGGGATTCCGCCGGGGGGAACGCGTGCGAGAACCCTCCGCCGCGGAGATCGAAGCGCAGCTGTCCGGTTTCGCCAATAAACTCAAGGATCGCGCCACGGAAAACGCGAGGAACAACCCCAGCGTGGGTTCAAGCCTCGATGAAGCGGACCGGATATCGGGCGCGGAAGGCGACCTGCCCGTTCTCTCCCTCGACGGTCTCGACAACCGACTACAGGAATCCCCGACGCTCCGGGCCCTCGAACAGCTCAACAAGGACGGGGCGCATTCCCTGCGCATGAGCCGGCGCGGGGGAATGACCGACGGCAGCCGGGACAAGGCCGGAAAACGCTTCGACGGCAATGAAAAAACGATGGACTCGATCCCCATCGAAGAGGTCGAAGGGGCCTTCGGGAAGAAGCAGATCAAAACCTACGGGGACGGCGGCGCCCCGCGCGACCTGAAGTAGCGGCCCGTTTTTGTTACTCTATCCCCATGACAGAGGCAAAGCGACTTAAAATTCCGATCCGCGCCGCTCAGGCGGTCGAAGAGGACGCCAAGGTCCTGATTTCGGTGGGGGAACTCAAGACGCTCATGGACGAAGGGGCCGCGTTCGACCTCATCGACGTGCGCAGCGAAACCGAATACACCGCGCTGCACCTGCCGGGCGCGAAACTCGCCACGCGCGACCTGGTCGAACAGATTTTCGAAAAGTGGGAGAAAACCCGTCGCCTCGTGATTTGCGACCACTTAGGCAAGGAAAGCAAGAATGCGGCGCGCGCCCTCCAAAGCCGCGGATTCGCCGACGCCCGGGCCTTGGCCGGCGGACTTGATGCTTGGTCCCAGGCGATCGACCCGTTGTTCCCGAGGTACTGAAATGACCGCGACTCCCTTCGGCATCACCGCCCGCCTGGCGGGAAACCTATTGACCTGCAAATTCAAATTCACGGCGAAGATTCACGACGGCGGACCGAAGTATTTCCGGAAATCCGAAGAGGCGAAGGGTTCTCCGGTTCCGGAACGGATTTTCGCGCTCGAAGACGCGGCCGTGGAATCGGTGAAAGTGGAAGGCGATTCTCTCGCCGTCACGCGCGACTCGTTCGAAGACTGGCCGTCGGTGGCCAAGCGCGTCGCCGCGGTCGTGCGCGAAGCGGCCGAGGCGGGAGAGGCGTTCTGCGACCCTGACGCCCCCTCAAACATCCGCTCGGTCGATGAAATCAAGGAAACGGCGCAAAATATTTTGGACGTGCAGATCAATCCGGCCGTCGCCTCTCACGGCGGAGAGATTTCGCTGATCGACGTGAAAGGCACGACCGTTTTCGTCAAACTCGGCGGCGGATGCCAAGGATGCGGCATGGCCTCCATGACGCTCAAACAAGGCGTCGAACGCGCGCTGCGCGAGGCGATGCCGGAACTCGACGAGGTGCTCGATGTGACGGATCACGCCTCGGGCGACAATCCGTACTACGCCCCTTCGAAAAAATAGCGAGTCGCGCCGATGACGCGCATCCTGCTCCTGCTCCCGACCCGGACCTATCGGGCCGAGGTTTTTTTGGCCGCCGCGAAGCGTCTGGGCGTGGACGTCGTCGCCGCCTCGGAAATAGCCGGCGCGCTCGAGGCGGGCGCCCCTTCGTCCTTCGACTTCGGCGACCCGGAATCCGCCGCCGCGCTCATCGCTCAGAAGGGTCCGTTCGCGGCTGTGCTCGGCGTCGACGACGCGTCGGTCCAGGCGGCTGCCCGGATCTCCCGCATGCTCGGGCTTCGCGCCAATCCGCCCGAAGCCGTCGACGCCTCCCGGAACAAGAAGATCATGCGCGAGAAATTCCTCGCGGGGGGCGTCCGCGTTCCGCGTTTCGCCGACGCGGCCGAGCGCTGTCCGGTGCCCTTTCCCTGCGTGGTCAAAGCGACGACGCTTTCGGCCAGCCGGGGCGTCATCCGCGCCGACGGCGCGAACGAGTACTCGGCGGCGGTCACGCGCGTGCGCGCCCTGCTCCAACGGGAGGGGGAGCCGGAGGCGCCCATTATCGTCGAAGCCTTTTTACCGGGACCGGAGGTCGCGTTGGACGGATTGCTCGCGGGGGGAAAACTCCGAGCGCTCGCGCTTTTCGACAAGCCCGAAACGCCGGACGGCCCGTTTTTTCCGGAAACGCTGTTCGTCACGCCGTCCCGCCTTCCTCCCGCGGTCCAAGAAGAAATTCGGGCCGAGGCCCAACGCGCGAGCGGCGCGCTCGGACTCCGCGAGGGTCCGATTCACGCCGAGTTTCGCGTGACGCCCGACGGACCCGTGATTCTGGAATTGGCGGCGCGCACCATCGGCGGCCGCTGCTCGGGGGCCCTGCGCTTCGGCGCCGACGCCAGTCTCGAAGAGCTCGTACTGCGCAACGCGCTCGGACTCGATGACGCCCTGCTGCCTCGCGAAGACTCCGCCTCCGGCGTCTGCATGATCAACCCCGATCGCCCCGGGATCGTCGAGCGCGTCGACGGGCTCGCGGAAGCGTTGGCGGTCGAGGGAATCGCGGAGGCCGTGTTCCCGACGCGCGGATCCCGGGCGCTCGAACCGCTGCCGGAAGGGGGGCAATACGCCGGGTTTCTCTTCGCGAAGGCGGACACGCCCGAAGCCGTGGAGACGGCGCTGAAAACGGCGCGCGGGAAGATCACGGTGGTGCTGCGGTGATCCGGCGCGACTACATCCTTCGCTTGATCGACCTCGCCGCGGAGTTTGTTTTGAAGGCCGCTGGATTTCGCAAGGACGGACTGCGGGTAGAAGCCGAGCAAACGCTCGCGGAAGGGTTTAAGTCCCTGGTGGGGATGGACGCGAATCCGGCCGCGCCGATGGCGCTCAGCGATCTCGTCTCCTTACTCGGGAGCGACCCCGATAAAATGATCGCGGCGGCGAAGCTCCTGGAAGCCGAGCCCGCGACCCGCGGCCGCGCGCTGGCGCTGTTCCTTGAGGTCCATCTGCTCGACGGAAAAGCCGAGTATCTGAATCGAACGGACGACGTGCACCGACTGCTTCAGACCTTCGCCGACGCCGGCGAGGACGTGCCCCTGGAACTCGAAGCGGCGATCGCGCGCTTCGAGGGGAAACCTCGTTAAAGAACGGATAAGTTTACGCGCTTCGTGCGCGTGGCTCGAAGATTTGCTTCGCAAATCTCCGAGCTCCAACGGAAACGGCCCGGCCCTCCCGGGCGAACGCGCCTCCACGCTAAAAAATGAATCCCGAAGGGATTCAACGACGAAGTTAAAGGCGTGTGATGCGCGGGAGCGGCCGTTTCCGTGCCGTTTCCGTTCGAGCTCCCGCGTTCTTTGCGAAACAAAAAAAACGCGAGCCACGCGCACGAAGCGCGTAAATGTTCCGTTACTCCCCGGATTTTTCAGTTTCGTTCTTGCTGCGTTCCGCGCTCAAAGCCTCGAAGAGGGTTTTCACTTCGAAGAGCAGTTTGCGCGAATCCCAATCGACCTGACGGAAATCGAAACTGTGCCAGCCGGTCAGGATGTTCTCATAGAGCGGATCGATCGTGTCGAGCTTTTCGGATTTTCCGATCGACTTGTAGTAGAACTTCGCCCACTTGCGGTACCCTTCCGCGTAGCTGAGCCGTTCGATGATCTTCTCCGCCTGCGTGACGATCTCGGGACGATTTCCCGTTTCCTTGTTGTGGCACGAGCGGCAGCTCGCCGCGAGGATTTCCTTCTCGTCGGTGCGGGAGTTCATAGACCCGTGACACGTGACGCAATTGGGAGCCGTCCCCTCTTTGCGCAGTTTCTTGTAGTGCTTGCTTTTGACGAACTGATCGTACACCGACTGATGACAGGACCCGCAGGTTTCGGGAACCTGACGGTAATGCAGCCGGCTTTTTTCGTCTGAGGGAGGGAGAATTCCGGCGTGCGCGGCCGCCTTCTCCGAGGCCGTCGCGTCGCCTCCGTGACAATCGGCGCATCCCAGCTTCGCCTTCTCATGCACCGATCCTTTCCATGACTGGAAGTAGTCATGGAGCTTTTTGCTTTTGACCTTCAGGCCGGGATCCCCATGACAACCGACGCAACCGTCGGCTTCCGCCGCGAACGCCCAAATGCCGCCGAACACGGCGGTAAATCCCAACAAGCCGACGCTCAGAATCACTTTTCTCGTTTTCATGGCCCACCCTCGTGGCAATTCACGCAGAACGCCTTGGCGTCCTTTTTCAACGGGGTCTGCTTATGCGCCCCAATGTCGTGGCATTTCACGCAGCCGCCCCCGAACTCGGTATGCGCCTTGTGCGGCATCGTCTTTCCCTTGTATCGGACCGTTTCCGGAGGGACCTTCACCCCGACCTTCGGGTGGCACATCGTCGCGCAGTACATCCCCGAAATCAACGGGTCGTCCGAGATATCCGGCAGGGAAGCGCCCAGATCCGTCCCGATTTCGTTGAGCGAAGTATTGCCGCGCCGTAGAATCTCCGACGCGAGGTAGATGTTGTGCTCGCCGCGCGAGGCGATCAGGAACTCGTAGCGGGATTCGACTTTCGCCAGTTTCGCGCGGATCTTCTTCTCGGGTTCGCCCTTCAGCCCGGCGGAGGAAACCGCGGAACGCGCCTTCTCCAATTTGTCGGTGAACTTCCTCTGAGCGCCCTTGAGCGCTTTTCCGGTCTCCTCCCAGATGCCTTTGAACTCCGATCCATGGCATTTCACACAGGCTTCTTTCGAGGGGAAGAACGTCGTGCCGGTATACTTGCGTGCGCCGCCGCTTTCCTTTTGGTAATGGCAGGCCACGCAGCCGACGCGCGCCATGTACATCGGACTCGACATTTCGGGAAGTCCCAACGGCGTCACCTGACCGGAGTAAGGCGTCGTCAATACATAAACTTTACGATTTGACGGGCCGCCGCGGTCGGATCACATAGTTCCATTCGCCGTGGAATGCGTTGCGGACGATACGCAGCGATGCCAGTTCCTCTTTCGTCACCGTCCGCCCCAACGGATATTTGCACCGGTCCAGGCGACACCTGACGGTCAACCCCTTGGCCGTCTTCGTGGCCGAGATCAGGCGAACGATCGTCTCGTAATCCCGCAGCGGCTGTCCGCGCCAACTCGACGAGATGAACGAGAACAGTCGGTGCTCCACCTTGTTCCATTTGCTCGTTCCCGGCGGGAAGTGGCAGACCTCTATGGACAACGCGGTCTCGTCCGCTAGTTTTTGAAGCTCCAGCTTCCACAGGTGCCGACGATATCCGTTGCTGCCACCGCCGTCGGCCGTGATCAGCAACTGTTTGGCCTTCGCATAAAGCCGTCTGCCCTCGGCGCGCCACCAGCCCCGAATCGACGCCGCCGCGAACGCGCTCGTGTCGTGATCCGTCCCCACGCTGACATAGCCGCCATTACGGCTCAAGTCGTAGATGCCGTAGGGATAGGCGCGCGGGACTTCGGGGTCGGGGAAGTCATGGCCATTGACGACCTCCGGCGACTTGGATTTGCGCCACCGTCGGCCATCGTTCTCGTAGTTCCCGATCAGTTCCTTCTTTTTGGTGTCGACAGAGATCACCGGGCGTCCCGCCGCCATCGCATGGCCGACTTGCGCGTTGATGTACTCGAATTGAGCGTCGCGGTCGGGATGGTCGGCGCCCTCCTTGGTCTTGCGGTTGCCCTGTAGGCTGTAGTTCATATCCCGCAGGAACTGCGCAACCTTCTCGTGGCTGATCGGATGTTTCTTGCGGGTGAGTTCCGTTGCCAGGGCGCGGGTGCTCTTGCACGTCCACCGCAGGGGGGATTGCGGGTCGCCGCGCGCCAGCGGCTCGACCAAAGATTCCAGCACGCCGGGCAACGCCGGATCGCGCGTCTCATGTCGGGGTCGTCCGGCGCCGGGGCACCGGATTCGTCCAGCTGGCAACGGCTCCCCGTTGATTTCACGGGTACCCTTGGTGATTGTGACACGCGACAGGCCGCACGCGCGACTGACCCGCGAGATTCCGCCGCGGCCTTGCTGCAATGCCTCGTTCGCGGCGAACATCCGCCGGCCGCGCTCGTCCAAATGCCGCCAGATTCGTGAGAACTTCTTCCGGAGAGCTTGGGCGGACTCCATGCCCCAAGACTATCATCCTGGGCCCGTATTGTAACGTTTATTTATTGACGACGCCTTACGCGCTTAAGCATCGACTTTCCGTGCGTCGACGATTTGAGCCCGAGGACGGCGTCGGCGTGACAGTTCCCGCAATCCACGCGGGGAAGTTTTTCCGCGTGGGGCGTTTCATCGCTGCCCGGGTGACGGGAGGAACAGGCGAGGGCGGCGTGCGCCGAACGCTCATAGCCGCCGATCGGGAGCTTCGGGGGAGAGCCTTCTTCCCCGGTATGGCACATCGAGCAGGATTCGGCGGCCGCGACAACAGCGGCGCTTGCCGGGATGGACAGGAAACATCCCGCAGCCATAAGCGACAAAACGACGGCATTGCCCCTCAAACGGACCACCTTGCTTCTCTCCCCCGGCGGTTGACGGCATCGCGCCTACCTCCGTTAATCGCAACAGCATTGCCAATGCGGAATGCAAAAAGAGCTTCCGTTTGAACGGAAATTGAGAAGGAATTCCTACCCGGAGGAGAAACGGACCGCTAGATCCCGGAAAGCTGGGTTTCGGTCGGTTCGGCGCAGCAGAACCAGTTTTCGCTGAGCCCGGGCGCTCGCGGACCTGGGGAAGCGGGGAGGACGGGCCGCCCTTCCGGATCCCCTTCCCGGATCGCCCGGAGGGCTTCCTGAACCCTCGCGAAGGTAAGCGCCTCGTCTTGCGAATCCGCGGCCGCCTTCACGACGAGTTCCATGACCCGGAGCTGCAGCCGGTCCACCGCGGGATCGGGATGCTCCCAACGGTGGGAGAGGCCGTCCTCGCCGATCCCCTTAAGATGCGGCCGCATTTGGGGGAAATCGACCAGCGCGGAACCGGGGGGAACGAGAAGCCTGATGGCCAATTGCACCGGCTCGATGGAATAGACGAGCCCTTCGCGTTCGAGAAAGGAAAGAAGCTCCGCGTAATCGTCGAGGCCGGACCACGGCGTAAAGGGCACCCAGGTCGGCCGCACGGAGATCCCGGCCCGGCGGCACGCGCGCACCGCTTCTCTAATCTGTTCCGCCGAATGCCCCTTATCCAACAAAGTCAGGACGCGTTCCGAAAGCGACTCTGCGGCGCTGACGACGAAAATCGTTCCGGCGCGTCCGAACGACGGCAGCAGGTGGCGGTACCGGATCAAATGCTCGATCTTCGCCGTAAAGTCGAAAGTCAAAAACGGGGCTTCGCGGTGCAAGCGTTCAAGAATCTTCAACGCGCGGGTCGGGCCGTTTAGGAAATCGGGATCGGAAAAGGTCAAATGAGCGGCGCCCGCTTCGATCTGCCGCGCGGCGGAATCGAACACCACCTCGTCGGGCACTCCGAAGAAGCGTCCACGGTAGACCGGGGGAATCGGGCAGTGGCGGCAAAGATGCTTGCACCCGCGCGTGCTTTCGACGACCCCCGCGAAGCGCTCCGCGCCGTCGACCTTCAGGCGCGCGTACGACTCGAGACCGGGAAGCTCGCCGCGGTCGATCTTCGGAGAATCGAGACGCTTCAACACAGGGGGCTCACGACGATGCTGCGAGCTGACTCCCGCGATTGCTTCGGGATCGCCGCCCGCGTCCAACGCCTCGGCGAGCGCCACCAAGACCTCCTCCGGTTCTCCGCCGATGACGAAATCCGCGCGACGCGCGTCTCGGGCGAACAAGTGCCCCCGGTTCAGCCAGGCGTAGAGTCCATGAAAGACGACCTTCGATTCAGGATTAACGCGGCGCACGCGTTCGGCGAACGCGGAGCCCAGACGCAGCGCGGTATGCATCGGCGTAGAAACGACGATCAATTTCGCGCGGGCGATCTCGGCGTCTTGGGGTCCCTGCACGGCAAGGTCGCGCAGGGTCGGATGAAATCCCGCCCGCTTCAGCCACGAAAACGGCATCGCGGCGCCGACCGGCGGACGCCCGAGTTCGTAGCAGGAAACGACGAGGATTTCACCCGAATCCCGCATACTCAGGCGCAGATCTTATTCATGCACAGCTCGATCTTCACGAAACGTTGATTTTCTCCTCTAAAGGCATGAAGATTCTCCCGGCAAGGCAATCTTGACTAAATTAGTCAGGTACCTTACACTGTTTACTGTACCTAATCGTTATGGCACCTGCAACCACGCCTCAACACCTTCCGACCCTCCGCGCCTTGGGAATCGGAAAGACCCCGCTGATGGAGTTTTCCAAACTCGGAAAACTTTCGGAACGCGTGCGCGTCTTCGGTAAATGCGAGTGGAAGAATCCCGGCGGCTCCGTGAAAGACCGGCCGGCCGCGACGATCGTGCTCGCCGGCCTCGAAAACGGACGCCTCCGCTCCGGAGGGGAACTGCTCGACGCCTCCTCGGGCAACACGGGCATCGCGTATGCGTGGCTCGGAGCCAAACTCGGTTTTCGCGTCACGCTGGCGGTTCCCGCCTCGATCAACGGCGAGCGCCGGAAGGTTCTCGAAGCCTACGGCGCGTCTTTGATCCTGACCGATCCTCTCGAAAGCTCCGACGGTGCGATCCGCGAGGCGAAGGCCCGCGCCGCCGCCGATCCGGACCGCTTCTTCTTTGCCGACCAGTACAACAACCCCGAAAACTGGAAGGCGCACTACGCGAGCACGGGTCCGGAACTGTGGGAGCAATCGGAAGGGAAATTGACGCATTTCGTGGCGGGACTGGGAACCACCGGAACCTTCCGCGGCACGACGACGTTCTTGAAGGAACAAGACCTCCGTGTGCGCGCCCTGAGCGTTCAGCCCGACGGACCGCTGCACGGCCTCGAAGGGCTCAAGCACCTGGAAACCGCCATCGTTCCGGGCATTCACGATCCCGCTCTGGCCGACGAAGAGATCCGCGTTCAAACGGAGGAGGCGCAGTCCCTCTGCCGACGAACGGCGAAGGAACTCGGCGTCCTGCTCGGACCGTCGGGCGGCGCCGCCCTGCTCGCCGCGCTCCGGCTCGGAGAACGTCTTTCCGAAGCGGGCGCCCCGGCGACGATCGCGACGGTGCTTCCCGACAGCGGAGAACGCTACCTTGCTGAGAGGTTTTGGCGTGAGGCTTGAACTCTCCCCTGCGGTCGAAGCCGATTTGCGCGCGCACGCGCGGGAAGCGCATCCGCAGGAATGCTGCGGGCTGCTGATCGGAATTTTGCCGGATGATTTCGGCGCGCCCCAGCAGCGTTTGGCCGCCGAAGAATCCCTTCGACTGGACAACACCTGGGAGACCGAGACCCGCGGACGCCGCTATCAAATCGATTCGTCCGTTTTCGCGAGACTGGAACGGGAACTCGCCGAACGCGGACGGGGCGTGCTGGGCGTCTACCACAGCCATCCCAATCACGCGGCGTGGCCCTCTCCGTTCGACTTGGACCACGCCTGGCCTTCCTACGCCTACCTGATCGTGTCGGTGCGCGACGGCGTCGACCGGGACGCGCGGGTCTGGCTCCTTTCCGCCGACCGAAACAGTTTTGTAGAAGGAAGCGTCGTCCAGGAGAACGCCCCATGCCCGTGACCCTCTTAATTCCCGCCGCTCTGCGTCCGTACACGGACAAGAAGGCCTCCGTCTCCGTCAAAGCAGAAACCGTCGCGGAAGCGGTTGCGGCCCTGACCGCGAAGCATGAAGGACTGGCGAAGCACTTGCTCGACGAGAACGGCGTCCTGCGCAACTTTGTCAATCTCTATCTGCACGACCGCGATGTCCGTTCTCTTCAGGGCAACGAGACCCCGCTTAAAGACGGCGACGAACTCCTGATCGTCCCGGCCATCGCGGGAGGGGAAACGCTGACCGAAACGCTCACGAAGGAGGAAATCGCGCGCTACAACCGCCACCTGATCATGCCCGAGGTGGGCATGGCGGGTCAGTTGAAGCTTAAGAACGCGCGCGTCCTGATGATCGGGGCGGGAGGTCTCGGCGCGCCGATGGGGTTGTACCTCGCCGCCGCCGGCGTCGGCCGCATCGGCATCGTCGACTTTGATACGGTCGACGATTCCAATCTGCAGCGGCAAATTCTTTACGGACAAAGCGTCGTGGGCACGCCCAAGATCGAGGCGGCGAAACGCCGCCTCGAGGACCTGAACCCGACTCTCGAGATCATCGGTCATGAGACCCGCCTAAGCGCGGCGAACGCGCTGGGACTCTTCTCCGACTATGATCTCGTCGTCGACGGCACCGACAACTTTCCGACCCGCTACCTCGTCAACGACGCGTGCGCGCTGACGGGGATTCCCAACGTCTACGCCTCCATCTTCCGCTTCGAGGGTCAGGTATCGGTTTTTTGGGCGGAGAAAGGCCCTTGCTACCGCTGTCTCTATCCGGAGCCCCCGCCGCCGGGACTCGTGCCTTCCTGCGCCGAAGGCGGCGTCCTCGGCGTACTCCCGGGCGTCGTCGGAGCCCTGCAAGCGACCGAGGCGATCAAATTGCTGCTCGGCATCGGAGAACCGCTGATCGGAACCTTGCTGACCTTCGACGCGCTGGAAATGAATTTTCGAAAATTGAAGCTCCGCAAGGATCCGAAATGCGCGCTCTGCGGAGAAAATCCTACGATTACGACGCTTGTCGATTACGAACGATTTTGCGGCGTACAACAACAGGAGGTCAAGCCCGTGTCCGAGGAAAAGGAAATGACCGTTGAAGAACTTAAGAAGAAACTCGACGCCGATGAGGATTTCGTTCTACTGGATGTCCGAGAACCCCACGAGATCGAGATTTGCAAGATCGCTCAGTCCGTCGTGATTCCGATGGGAGAGGTTCCCGACCGCCTGTCTGAAATCCCCAAGGACAAGCCGATCGTCGTTCAGTGCCGTTCCGGGGCGCGCTCAGCGAAGATCACCGGACTGCTGAAATCCAAGGGCTACGACGCCGTCAACCTCGCCGGCGGCATCCTCGCCTGGGCCGAGAAGATCGACCCCTCTCTCCCGACCTATTAACCCATAGGGACCAGGTGCCTACCTGATAGATTGCAGGGCGAGGATCCCGCCGAAAACCAAGGCGCCTTGCAGAAAGAGCATGGCCAGCGAGACCTTGATGCCGAGGCTGACGGCCGTCATGAAGGAAGAAACGCCCAGAGCCAAGGTCAGAAGCGCGCAGAGACCGAAACCGACCAGCGCCCAGACGCTGACGTTGTAAAGCTTGGCTTTGCGGTCGAGGTCGAATTCCACGCCGGAATCCTCGAGCTTCTCCTGAAGTTCGTCCTGCGCCTTGCTCAGCCGCTTGCGGCCCTTCGTGACCGCCTTTTTGCCTTGCTTGCGCAGCTTGCGAAAATCCTTTCGATCCTCGAGCTTCTCGACCAGCACCTCTCCGGGCGCCAGGATCGCGTCACGGGCCTTTTCCGGCATCCGCTCGGCCACCACGCTCGTAAGCGTCCATCCGGAGCCGGTCACGACCGCGGAAGCGATCAGCGAGTAAACCAGGTTCTTCATGCGCTCTTTTTACGCGGCGCAGGGGCGGTGAATCCCCAAAGCGCCAGCAGCCACGGGACGCAAAGTCCCAACAGGGACCAGAACAGGGCGTTGCGGGCGTGCCCCAGAAACCAGCCTCCCGCGGCGCCGCCGCAAAACGCGCCGAAGAACTGACTCATGTTGAAAAGCCCCACGGCCGTGCCGCGCAATTGCACCGGAGCGACTCGGGTCACGAGAGAGGGAAGAGCGGGCTCGATGAAATTAAAGCCCACGAAATAAACGATCATCCCGGCGGCGACCAAAGACGCCGAACCCGCCGACAGCGCCAGGAGCAGAAAACCGACGGCGGAAACGGCGATTCCGGCCCCGATCAAACCCTTCATTGCGTTCCGAATTTCAGCGACCGCGACCGCCGGGAACATCAATCCGCCGCCCGCAAGGATCATCGGGAGGTAAATCTTCCACAGTTCGGGCTTGGTCCAATGTTCGAGCATGAGAAAGGGTCCGACGACGAATACCGCCGTCATTCCCAAATGCAGCACGAACATCAGCGCGTCCAAGCAGAGCAAATCCCGGTGCGCCAGCAGTTCGAGGGACTTCGCCCAGGTCGCCGGGGATTGCGGTCTCTCCTCGACGGGGGGAAGCACCGCGTACAAATAGACGATCGCGAACAGTCCCGAAGCCGCGATGCCCCAAAAAATCGCAGGAACCCCGAACTTGACCGAGAGCACGGGACCCAACAGGATCCCGAATCCGAAGCTGACGCCCACCGACATCCCGATCAAGGCCATCGCGCGCCCGCGAACCTCGTCCCGAGTCCGGTCCGCGACCATCGCGATGATCACCGAGGCGATCGCGCCCGCCCCCTGGAGAAAGCGCCCGGCGACCAGCACCGCCGGAGTCCTGGCCGACGCGCAGACCACGCTCCCGGCGACGAAGAGAAGAAGGCCGACGGCGACCACGGATTTGCGGTCGAACCGGTCGGAAAGAGTTCCGAAAGGAACCTGCAGAAGCGTCTGCGCGAGGCCGTAAATGCCCACGGAGAGGCCGGCCAGCATCGGCGTCGCCCCGAGTTCGCGCGCATGAATGCTGAGTACCGGAAGAACCAAAAACAGGCCGAGCATGCGGAGACCGAAAATCCCCGACAGGCCTAAAACGTCCTTCACTTCCTGTCCGGTCAGCTTCGCCATGGACCAAGATACAACATCGAGTAGATCACCACGCCGGTCAACGAGACGTAGACCCAAACGGGAAAAGCCCAACGGGCGGCGCGACGGTGCTCTTCGAAACGCTCCCGCGCGGCGAACCACAAAGCGCGTCCGATCAGCGGGAGCATCGTCGCGGCCAACACCGTGTGCGTCAGAAGAATGGAAAGGTACGCGGTTCGGACCGTCCCCGTCCCTTGGAAGCGCACCGAACCGACTTGATAGTGATAGTAAAGGTAGCAGGCGAGAAAGAGCGCGGAACAGACGAGAGCGCCCAGCATGCAGGCGCGATGCGCCTCCTTGCGTCCGCCGCGGATAAAGCCCCAACCCGCCAACAGCAACGCCGCGCTCAACGTGTTGAGCGCGGCGTTTACCGTAGGCAGAAGCGGAACAGTCAGCGTCTCAACAAGCCGCGCAGACCGCGCCGCGCTTGCCCCGGGTCTCGGCGTCGACTCCGTCGAGGAAATTCCACAACGCCTCGGCGCCCGTGCGGGCCCCGGCTTCCACCGTTCCCACATCCGCGCCGAGCCGCTCGATTTCGGCCCGTTCGACGTCCGAATGCCACGCGTCGACTTCCTTATGGGTTTCGAAGAAGGAAACGGTCTTCTTGTCGGTAATGCCGTAAAACTTCGTCAG
>PFUL01000048.1 GCA_002790095.1 Elusimicrobia bacterium CG_4_9_14_3_um_filter_62_55
TCCGCCGTGCCCGTCGCGGCGCGCTTCGCTTCGGTGCGTTCGGGCCTCATCAACGCGGCGGACGCGAAGCGGCAGTTCGCCCGTCCCGCCGGTTCCGAGTCGATCGCGGCCGCCGTCGCTTCGCTCAACGGCGCCGCGCCCGAAGAGACGCCGGTCGAGTCGAAAGGGCACAGCGCCCCGCTGGCGGCCCGGATCGTCGCGACTCTGATCGCCGCCTTGCCGGCGGTCGTACTCGGCGCTCCGCTGATTCTCGGCGGTTCGATTCTGGGCTACGGGATCGCCGCGGCGAGCCTGGGTTTGATGACGATGCCGTATTTCGGCCCGAAAACCTCGAAGTTCGTGCGCGTCGCCCCCGGCGTCGCGTTGATGGCGCTCGGCACGTTTTCGGCCGGGGCGGCCGTCGTCGGCCTCGGCGTCGCGGCGCTCTCGACCGCTCCGTTCTGGATGGGCGCGCTCGTGACGCTCGGCGGATGGGGCATGGTGAGATTCGGCGCCCAACCCGATAAGGAATATTTCGATGAAGGAAAGGTTCTGACGGCGTTCTTCGGCGGACTCGCGTCGGTCGCGGGCGTCGGCCTGATCGCGCTCGGCGTGCCGGGCGTGTTGGCCGCGGTCGGGTCTCTGCTTCCGGGCGTCGCGGCTTCCGCGTGGGCCGGATGGGTCGTGACCGGCGCGTCGTGGCTGAGTTGGCCGTTGGCGGCGATGCTGCTCATGCACCTGCCCGGCTGGGTCGGCGAAGGCATCGGTTCGGCGGTGGACGGTCTCCTTCAGAGCGTTCGCGGGACGCTGAGAACCGCGCTTTCGATCCATCGCGACACGGTGATGCGCGACCGCCTCGAGGCGTGGACTGAAAAGAAGCTCGAGCTCAATAAGTGGAATTTCTGGAAGGTCGCCGCGGTATGGGCGCCGATCCTGGTCGTCGAGGCCGTGATGGGCTTGACGGCGATCGCCGTCGGGGCCGTGCTCGGCGCGCTGCAGGCGCCGACGATGTTCCTGTGGGGTGCGTCGCACAAGCTCGCTCCCGAAAGCGCGGCGACGAAGTTTCTCGCGTCTTGGAACCGGACGGTGTTCTACAACGCGCAGGGTTCGAAGAAGCGGATCTACAACAAGCTCGCGACGCCTTTGATCCGCGCGGCGAATTCCGAAAGCGTCGTGAAGAGTTGGCCGGCGGGCGCGCTGCTGCGGCTGCTGCAGATCGGCTGGTTGGCGTACGCGGCCGTCGCGACTCCGTTTCTCTTGATCGGCGGCTTCTTTAAGGCCTTCGCGAATACCGGCGCCGCGTACGATTCGAAGATGCACAGCCCGCACTCGATGCGCCTCGATCGAAACGACAGTCCGGTCGAGAAACCGCTGATCGACAAGGATAAGCCCGTCAGCGACGTGATCCCGGCGGGACTCATCGCGACGGCGCTGGTCGGGCTTCCGGCCTACTTCTTCGGCCTGCCGCTGATCGGCGCGCCGCTGATCGGGGCGCCTTATCTGGTGTTGGGCGCGTTGATCGCGGCGATGCCGCTGCTCCCCGCGTCCACGCCGAAGTGGGTGCGGCAGGTTCCGGGCTACGCGATGGCCGCGTTCGGCCTGCTCGCGATGGCCGCCGTTCCGTATATGAGCTTCGCACCCGCTGCGTTCGCCGCGGCCTTGTCGGCCCTGCAGTCGAACGCGTTCTGGTTCGGCGCGGTGACCGCTCTCAGCGGCTTCGGCTTCGCGCACAACATCACGAAGTTGGCCAAGGAAAAAGAGGGAAAGAAATGGGCCGCCGACGATCCGGAGTACATCGGCGCGTTCCTGGGCTCCTTGGGCGTCCTGACGGGTGCCGGCCTGGCGTTCACGGGCGTCGGCGGATGGCTCACCGCGTTGATGGTCGGGAGCTATCTGGCCAGCGGGCTTCTTCTGATTCATTTGCCGAAATGGTTCTGGACCGGCGTGAAGACCGTGTTCCAAGGCGGCTTCTGGAGCGCCGGACGCTTCCATAAGATCGTCGACTTCTGGGGCGGCGACACGAAATTCCGCACGAACATGCGCAAGCACGCGAGCTATTACCTTGAGGGCAGCATCTGGAAGATCATCGGGAACTCGACCTGGCTGTCCTTGATCTGGGTGCCGACGGGATTATTGATGCTCGCCGAAGCGCTGCTTTCGATCGCGCTGGGCGCGGCCGTCGGCGTCGTTCGGGCGCCGCTGAACTGGGCCTGGGGCGCGCTCTACGAGATGGACAAGGATGCGAAGATCACGCGCTTCGTCGCGGGTTGGGCGCGGCACAGCAATCAGTGGGTCGAGGGCGAGATCGGCCGTAAGAAGATCTTCCTCGGCGCGCTGGAGAAGCTGGGCCTGCTCGGCGCGATGAACGAGAGCGTGCTTCCTTCGGGAAGGCCGAGTCTGAAGGCCGTTTTGGCCTTCGTCGCGGCGCGCGTGCTTCAGGTCTTCTACCTCGTCGGCTCTTTGGGGCTCGTGCTTCCGGCGTCTTTGCTCACCGGCCTATACGCCGGGTTCAGGAACGCGTCGGGGGCCAAGAAGCAGCCGGACAAGGATTCCGACGAGTACTATTACGATCTGGACGATCCAGACGCGCTGTCCTAATCCGGCGGCGACGGCGCGGGTTTAAGCGAATACTCGCTCTTCTGCGCGGCCTCATTCTACGCATGATATGCGTAGATTAGAGGGGCTATTCTACGCATGGGCAAGACCTTCCCATATTTCCCCAGTTTCAACGACGGACGAAACGGCATTTGTTTCGGCCTGACGGGCCGATGCTCCGGGTTTTGAACGGCCAAAACCCGAAGCCCAAACGGCAACGGCCGGTCGTTCAAAACGAGTTTTCAAGAAAGTCTTGAAAATCAAAGTCGTTTTTACATATCGCGCGATATGTGAAAAACGCATATTTTAAAAGCGTTTCTTTAAAAATTCGATTTGCCGTATCCTTCAATGAGCCTGTTGCATTAACTAGGTCAGGGACAGTCCTCCTTTTTTATCCGGGCTCCGCCTGAAAAGGATATCGTCTCCGCAGTTCCGCTCGGCGCGCTTGTGCGCCGAGGCCGGATGTTCCCCCGGGGTCGCCGTCTCCTTTTGTAAATTAACCTCATGCCTTCCGCTTCCTTGAGTCTCGCCGAAGCCCGCCGGCTCGCCGTCGCGAACCAGGGGCTGCCCGGCCGCGTCGGCGCGACCGCGCTTTCCGCACTGCGCCGGCTCGGCTACGTTCAGATCGACACGATCTCGGTCGTCGAGCGTGCTCACCACCATGTGCTCTGGACTCGCGCTCCGCGCGCGAATCCAGGCGCGATCGAGACTCTCGTGCGCGCGAAGAAGGCGTTCGAGTACTGGTGGCACGCGGCCGCCTACCTCCCGATCGAGGACTACCGCTACACGCTCGCGCGCAAGCGTGCGCTCGCGGGGGGAGAGCGGCATTGGTTCGATCGGGACAAGAAGACGATGCGCCGAGTCCTCGACCGCGTGCGCGCCGAGGGAGCGCTTAAGTCCTCGGACTTCGAGGCTGCGGCGCGCTCGGGGCCGTGGTGGGATTGGAAGCCGGCGAAGCGCGCGCTGGAGCGGTTGTTCCATGACGGCGCGCTCATGGTCGCGCGGCGCGAGGGCTTCCAGAAGGTCTACGATTTGCCCGAGCGCGTCCTCCCTCCGGGCGTCGACGGCGCGCCGCCCAGCGAACGGGAATTGGGACGCTTTTTCGTTTTGCGCGCGCTCGGCGCACACGGGCTGCTTAATCTCCACGAACTCGGCTACCTGCGCTCCGCGCGCGTGAAGCGCGCGATCCGCGCGGCGCTCCCGGAACTCGTCGAGGCGGGCACGATCGTCGAGACGCGCGTCGAGTCTTTGCCGGGGAACTATTGGGCGCTCCCTGCGTTTGCGCGACTGACGGCGCCGCGCCTTGCTTTGCTCTCACCGTTCGACAACCTCGTGATCCAGCGCAAGCGCCTCAAGGCGCTGTTCGGTTTCGACTACCAGATCGAATGCTATGTCCCCGCCCCGAAGCGGCGCTACGGCTACTTCTGCCTGCCGATGCTCTGGGGAGACCGCTTCGTCGGACGCCTCGACCCGAAGGCAGACCGGGCGCGCGGGCGACTGCTCGTGAAGTCACTTCACTGGGAAGCGGACGCGCCCGATGAGGCGAAGGACGCCTTGCCCGACGCGCTGCGCGCCTTCGCCGCCTTCAACGGCGTCGAATACCGCCCTCGCTGAAGCGGGCGGCGGTTCCGCGGTGTATCAATTCGGAATTACTGCTTCAGCCCGTGCTTGAGCAGCCGAAGCGGCGGCAGAAATCCCGCCAAATTTCGTCGGCCAGCGAAGCTTCTTCGGTGGGAGAGATGGATCCGGGCTCTTCGCTGAAGGGAATCAAGGAGAGATTCGACGTGAGCCCCCAAGGCGACGCGGGTTCCTCCGGAGCGCTGACGCCGAGGCGCTGCAGCTTCAGATGAACCAGTGCGGACATGGTCTGCGGCGGCAGGGTCTCATCGAGCAGATTCCACTGATCCCGAAACGCGCGTCGGCCCTGAGGGCTGGGGTCGTTTTTAAGCGCCAAGGCGCTCGCGGGATCGTTGAACCAGCGCTCGTAGACTCCCTTTGAGCGGCGCAGCTTATCCTTCGCGGCGGCGATCAGCGCGGGGTCTCCCGAATCGAGCGCCGCACGGAGTTCCGATTGCGCCGCGGGGTTGGCCAAAGCCAAATCGATGCCCTCGGATCTCAGTCGCGCGGATTCCTGCCGGTTAAACGATGCGGGGGCTTCGTTTTGAGGGGGAGAGGCTTTGGCGGCGTGCGAAACGCCTAGGCAGGCGCATAGAACGGCGGCGGATAAAATCGCTCGACGCATAGGGGCTCCTCGAAACCTTTCCCAGTGTAAAGAGATTCTCTTGACATCGCAAGGGTCCGCGCCTAAACTCAAAACGACCCTTCTTTGGGTCTTGGATATTGTCTTTATGCGCCGATCCCTCCTTCATACGGCCGTCGCAGGAGCCTTCGTCTTCTCGTCGATCGCGGCAGTTCGCGCCGAGGAGCCGGAAAATGGCGTGGCGGCGGTCGGGAATCGACTGTTCAAAAATATTCCGAGAGTCGACCCCCGCACGCGGGACGCGATCAAGAATCTCAACGATTCGACGGTGAGCGTGTTCCAGGCCAAGCACGCCGATTCCCCCGTTTTCCGGTATCTGGAAGCCGGCGAAATGAAGTGGTTTTTGGACCGCTTCCACATCCAAGGGGGCGGGAGGATGCCCGGGAACCGCACCCCGCCGTGGTTGGTGTCGCTGGAGAGCCGAGTCAAAAGTTCGCCGGAATTCCAACACCTCCCGCAGGATCAGAAGATTCAACAGGAAAGGCTGCTGCACGAACACGTGATGACGATGCTCGTGGACTCACTCGAGGTGCGGCATCGACTTTTGGGAACCCGAACGAATTCGGGCCATGACGATCCCGGGGCGGCCGGTGACGATGCGGCCCCGGCGCTGACTCCGGAGCAAACCCCGGTGGAGGATGCGACGACCGCTTCGAACGCCAAGATCGAGCCGCTGAAGAAGGAAGCCCTGTTGACGCGCGAAAATTACTACACGGGTCTGGAGCGCATCGAGCCGAACAACCCGATCGCGCCGGCCGGAAAGGCCAACGCGCTTCAGGAACGCGGCGACAACCGGGGGGCGTGGCGCGCCTACACGCGCGCGTTGGATCTCGGGGGAGAGACCTCGTCGGTGCGCTCGCGTCGGGCGCGATCCGCGTTTCAGTTGGGGGATTACAAATCTTCCTACGAAGACGCGCGCCGCGCCCTTGAACTGGACCCGAACAATCAAGAGGCGTTCGCGATCGCCAAGCTCACGCGCGGACGCTCCGGTCCGAGCGACATGAACGTGAAGCGAATCGCGTTCAGCGATCCGCGGGGTGCCGAGCGCCTGGCGGCGGCCTCCGGGGAAAGTACCGCCCCAACGAGCGACTCCGGTTTCGGGGGATTCGAGCCGGGGAAGGCGCCGCCTCCGGAGACGATGTCCGCGGCGGACTACGCGGCTTCCACGAAATCCCAAGCGCTGACGCGTGAGGCGCTTACCGCGATGAGGGTCAACGACCGCAAGAAGGCCGAGTCTCTGCTGCGCAAAGCGATCCAAACGGCTCCGAAGCAGCCCGAGGCCTACGCCAACCTGGCGTCCTTGCTTCTCGACGGGCGCCGGTACGACCCGGCGATAGAGGTCGTGGAAACCGGCCTTCGGGAAGCGCCCGAGTCTCCGAGCCTCTGGACCGCGCGTTCCTTGGTGATGAACCGGAGAGGGAAATACGAAGAGGCGCTGCGCGACGCGAGCAAGGCGATCTCCTACGATAAGCGCGCAGCCGGCGGATGGTTCATGCGCGCGTTCGCGAATGCCGGGCTGCGCGACCGCCGGGCCTCGTTGACGGATTTGCAGGAAGCCGCGCGATTGGACCGGCGTTTTCGCGAAAAGCTCAAGCGGGCGAAGGCGCTGCCCGAGGATTTTGATCCGCTTCTGCTTTTCGACCCAATGCTCGCCGAGGGGCGCGCCGCGCCGAAGGTCCCCGAGAAGCCTCAGGCGCCCTGGCCTTATCTCGTGTTCGGGCTGATCGCCGCGGGCTTGGCCGCGATCGGCCTTCGAACCCAGCCGGTGCGCGAGCGATTGACGGCGTTTCGCCGCAAGGGCGAACCCGAGCCGACGACGGCCTCCGATGAGATTTATCCGGACAGCGGTTTTTGGAAGGGATACCGGATCGAGCGGAAAATCGCCGCCGGCGGGATGGGCGTCGTCTACGAGGCGGTGGACACGCGCCTGGATCGCCGGGTCGCGATCAAATGCATGCGCGAGGAAATACGCGACGACGCCCGCGAGCGCGAGCGCTTTCTCGCCGAAGCGCGTTTGGTCGCGAAGCTCCGGCACCGCGGCATCGTTGCGATCAATGGGATCGAAGAGGATGACGGCGAGGTTTATCTGGTCTTCGAGTACGTCGAAGGCCGGACGCTGCACGAAGCGCTCGTCGAGCGCGGAAGGCTGTCGCTGATCGAGGCGCGCGATCTGTTTCGGGAGGTGTGCGAGGCCCTCGAGTTCGCCCACGCCAAGGGCGTGGTGCACCGGGATTTGAAACCCGCGAACATCATGATCACGGTGGACGGGGAAGTGAAGGTGATGGATTTCGGGGTCGCGCGGCAGGCGCAGGAGGCCATGGAGCATCTCGCGCGCACGAACACCATCGTGGGAACGCCCCCGTACATGTCGCCGGAGCAGGAAGAGGGAAGGGTCGGCAAGGCCGCCGACATCTACGCGTTGGGGGTTTGCCTCTACGAGGCGTTGTCCGGGGCGCAGCCTTTCGTGGGAACCTACGCCGGGCAGCTGCTCCAGAAGAGGGAAGGGAAGTTTGAAAGAATTACGGCCAAGGTGGAGGGGCTTCCGCCGGGCGTCGACGGGCTGCTGGCGGCGGCGCTGCATCCGGACCCCGAGAAGCGCATCGGCTCCGCCTCGGAATTCGCCCGGCGGCTCGCCGAGATCTCCGACGGAGCGCCTACTCCGCCTCCAGCGGCTCGAGCTTAAACTTCCCTTTTCCTTCCTTGGTCAGCACTTCGACGCGCTTCTTCACATCCTGAAGGCGGCCGGTCAATTCCTTCGCGAGGCCCACTCCGTTTTCGAACAGTTGAAGGCTCTCCTCCAGCCCCTTGTCGCCGGATTCGAGGTTTTCGACGATTTCCTCGAGACGCTCCAGCGATTTTTCGAACGGTTCGGCCGTGTTTTTCGATTTCGCGCTCATCATTCCACCCGGACGGGGATTTCCCCGTCCTGCAATTTGATCGTCAGTTCGTCGAAGGTTTCGGCATCGGCCTTCGAGCGAAGCAGCTTTTTCGTTCCTCGCTTGAACGCGATCGCGTAGCCGCGTTCGAGCACGCGCAGCGGACTGAGCGCGTCGAGGGTTTCCATCCGGCGTCCAAGACGCGTTTGAGCGCGTTCAAGGGCGATGCGCATCGTCGGCGCGATCCTGGACCCCGCCCGCGCGAGCCGCTCTCCGGCCCGGTCGAACAGCCTTGAAAACGCGGGGGCGATCCGGCCCGTCAATTCGTCGATCCGCTGGGCTTTGGCTTCGAAGAGCCGGAACGGATCCCGCAGATACGGCGAGCGCAGCAGGCCCGAGAGGCGCTCCTCGAGCCGTTCGACGGCCGCGCTCAGAGCGGGCGCGAGCCGTCCGGCCAAAGCGACGAGGCGGTCCAGCACGGCCGCGCGGTCCGAAACGACGAGTTCGGCCGCCGCGGACGGGGTCGGGGCGCGCAAATCGGCGACGAAATCGGCGATCGTGAAATCCGTCTCGTGACCGACGCAGGAGACGACGGGGATTTTCGACCCGGCAATCGCCCGGGCGACGGCTTCCTCATTGAAGGCCCAGAGGTCTTCGAGGGAGCCCCCGCCCCGTCCGACGAGCAGAACATCGGTATCCGGGAAATAGGCGTTCGCGTCGGCGATCGCCTCGGCGATGGCGGGCGCGGCGGCGTCCCCTTGGACGGGAACCGGAAAAATGCGGATATGGAGGCCGTCGAAGCGGCGTTCGAGGACGCTGAGCATGTCGCGCAGCGCGGCTCCTTGGCGGGAAGTGACCAAGCCGATGCGTTCCGGAAAGGCCGGCAGCGGGCGTTTGCGGCCCTTATCGAAGAGTCCTTCCGCTTCGAGTTTTCGCTTCAGTTGTTCAAAGGCGAGTTGAAGAGCGCCGGCCCTTTTCGGCTTCATCTGCGAGACGATGAATTGATACTGGCCGCGCTTCACGTAAGAGGACACCCGCCCGTAGGCGAGTACCTCGAGACCGTGCTCGAGCTTGAAGCGGACGCCGGACGCCGCTCCCTTGAAGAGGACCGCGCTGATCTGGGCTTCGGGATCCTTCAGGGTGAAATAGGCGTGTCCGGAGGGGAAGGTGCGCGGGTCCGAGATTTCTCCCTCGACCCACTGCCCCGGAAATACGCTTTCGAGCGTGTCGTGAATCCGGCGGCTGAGTTCCGCGACGGAGAGGGCCGGCGGAGCGGCCGCGCCGCTGATGTCTCCGTCTTCTTCCAGGAGGCCGCTCATTTTTTCTTCCGCAGCTCATCGAGACGCTTCTTGATGCGCGCCTCGTCGCCTTGGCCGTCGGGTTCGTAGAAGCGGACCGGTTTGGGCATGTACTCCTGACGAACCCAATGGTCCGGGAAGTCGTGAGCGTAAAGGTATCCTTGCCCGTGTCCGCGCGTCTTCCCGTCCATGCTCGCGTCGCGCAGGTGGAGCGGGACTTCACGCCGCGGGCCGTTGGAGGCCTCCGTCAGCGCTTTGTCCACCGCGAGGTATGCGGCGTTCGATTTCGGGGCCGCGGCGACGAAGGTGACGGCTTGAGCCAGGGGGATGCGGGCCTCGGGCATGCCGAGTTTCGCGACCGCGTCGAAGGCCGCGTTGGCGACGAGCAGGGCGCGGAAATCGGCGTTGCCGACGTCTTCCGAGGCGCAGATCAGAACGCGCCGCGCGATGAACCGGGGGTCTTCACCGGCGGCCAGCATCTTCGCCATCCAATACAACGCGGCGTCGGGGTCCGACCCGCGCATCGACTTGATGAACGCCGAAATGTGATCGTAGTGGTCGTCGCTTTTCTTGTCGTAGCGGATCGCCCGTTTCTGGATGGACTCCTCGGCGACCGAGAGCGTGATTTCGCGCTTGCCGCTGATCGAGATCGGCGTCGAGAGCACGGCCAGTTCGAGCGCTCCGAGCAGGCGCCGGGCGTCGCCGTTGGACATCGTGATTAAGTGTTCGCGGGCGTCGGGGTCGAGCGCGGCCTGCTTCCCGCCGACGCCGAGTTTCGCGTCGGCGAGCGCTCGGTCGAGGATGGCGCCGAGGTCTTCGTCTTCGAGGGGTTCGAACTCGAACGCCGTGGAGCGCGACAACAGCGCGGCATTCACGTAGAACGACGGATTTTCGGTGGTCATCCCGATCAGGATTACGTCCCCGCGTTCAACCGCAGGGAGCAGGACGTCCTGCTGGGTTTTATTGAAATGATGGATCTCGTCGACCAGAAGCAGCGTGCGCCGCTTGTGATGTCCGAGCCGGAACCGCGCCTGTTCCAAGGCTTTTTTCAGGTCCGCGACTCCGGCGGTGACCGCGTTGAGTTCAACGACGTCCGCGTCCGCTCTTTCGGCGACGAAGCGCGCCAGAGCGGTTTTGCCCGTCCCCGGGGGGCCGAAGAACACCGCGGATCCGACCTTGCCGGTCTCAACGAGCCTGCGCAGCATTTTCCCCTTTCCGAGCAGCTGGCGCTGCCCGGAGAATTCGTCGATTGCCCGCGGAGCCATCCGCGCCGCCAGCGGACGGTCCTCAAGCGGCACTTCGGATCGGAAGAGTTCGCTCACTCGGCGTCGACCGGCCGCCTTCCAACGGCGTTCGGATGCGGCACTTCCTCGGGATAGCGCTCGGTCGCGTTTTCGAGCGCGACGATCATCTTTTCGACGCGTTGTTCATCGACGGGATTGAGATTCTCAAGCTCGGTGCGCACGCGCGAGAGCTCGGCGGCGATTTCCAGGGCGGCGAGAATCGCGAGTTTGGAGGAGTCGGCGATTTTACGCTCCGCGGCGATCTCGCGCATGCGCGAATCGACGAGATTCGCGCACTGGTTCGTTTCAAGCGCGGTGAGGCCGTCGAGAGAGACGCTTAATCTGCGGCCGAAAATTTGGATGTCGGTTTTATCGCCGAGCGGCATCGCTTATCCCGCCAAAGCCAGAATTTTGTCGATCTTTTTCACCGCGCGTTCGAGGCGGCCGCGAAACTGTTCTTGGCGGCGGCTCAGCGTTTTGAATTTTCGAAAATCGAGTTCCAGTTTTTGCTTGTCGGTCTGCAGCCGGTCGATCTTGGCGAGCAGCCGGTCGTTCTCATCGCGCAGCCGAGCGACGGACTTCAACGCCTTTTCGACGAGCGACTCAAGTCTTTTGAGCCGCTCTTGGCGCTTCATCCGCGCCTCTGTGCGCCGCACTCCTTGGCGAGCGCCTCGACGGCCTTCGCGACGGCCGCCTGGACTTCCTCGTCCTTCAGGGTCCGTTCGGGATGAGAGAAGGAGAGGCGGAGCGTGACGCTCTTTTTCCCGACGGGGAGGCCGTCCCCTTCGAAGACGTCGATGCAGGAAACAGAGTCGAGTGACTCGAGCTTCAGGGCGCCGACCGCGCGTTCCAGGGATTCGTAGCGGGCCCCGGCGTCGACGAGCAACGAGAGGTCGCGCGAGGAGGAGGGGAACGGCGAAAAACCGGCGAACCGGGCTCTGCGCGCCTTCCATTGCGGGAGTTCCTCGATGTCGATCTCGAACGCCCCGACCGGGCGGTCGCCGAGATCCCATGCCTTCGCGACGGAGGGGTGCAGCAGTCCCGCGACGCCGCGGGTTTTGTTGCCGATGTTGAGTTCCAGGCAGGCCTTGGGATGGAAAAGCGCGTCCGGCGCCGCGGGGGTTTTCCAGGCGGTGCGGTAGTCGCGCAGCAGGGCCTCAACCGCGCCCTTCACGGAGAAGAAGTCCGGTTCGCGTCCCGGTCCGGTCCAATGCGCGCGGGACGGAACGGGCCCGGCCAGTATTCCGGACACGGTCAGGCGCTCGCGAACGCCGTCGAGGGTTTGGGTATAGACCCGTCCGAGTTCGAAAAGGCGTACGCCGTGAGCGCCGTGGTTGAGGTTCGAGGCCGCGCTGCCCATCAGTCCGATCAGGAGGCTGGGGCGGAGGTAGGCCCACTCCTCAGAGAGGGGATTGAGCAGTTTAGGATGGTCTCCCGGTTTTGGGGCGCGCCCGAGGAACCGGACAAGCGCGGTTTCCGAAACCATGTCGCGGTGGTAGGCCTCGCTGAAGCCGAGTCCGCACAGCGTCGCGCCCAGCGCCGCGCAGGCGTCTCGAACCGGATCAGGTTCCGGCACCGGGAGATGCGCGGGAGCGGGGTCTTCACCGATCGCGTCGTAGCCCAAGTGGCGGGCGACTTCCTCCGCGAGATCGTTGGGTGTCGCCAAATCGAGGCGATAGGAGGGGGGGACAAGCGAGAGTCTTCCGGACGCATCCTGAAAGATTTCTCCGATGCGTTTGAGCAGCGGTAGAATCCGGTCATCGGGGAAGTCGGAGCCCAGGATTTCGTTCATGCGGCGCGCGGAGACGTCGATGGGACGGTGCGCGGCGGGAGAGGCGTTCGTGTCCGACAGCGGGCCGGTCTTGCCGCCCGCCAGTTCGAGAATCAGCGCCGTGGCGCGGGCGGCGGCCGCAGGAATGCCGCCGAGGTCCGCGCCTCGCTCGAAACGGTAGGAGGAATCGGTGCGGACGGCGAGACGCTTCGCCGAGCGGCGCACCCGCGTCGGCCGGAAGTTCGCGAACTCCAGGAAAAGGCGAGAGGTACCCGCGGTCACCGCGGTCTCGAGCCCCCCGATGACGCCCGCGACGGCGACGGGACCTTCGGCGTCGGCGATCACGAGGTTTTCCGGAGAAAGAGCGTATTCGGTTTCATCGAGGGCGACGATCTTTTCCCCCTCGCGCGCCGCGCGAACGGAAAGCGCATCGCCGGCGAGCTTGTCCGCGTCGAACGCGTGCATCGGCTGTCCGGTTTCATGCAGAACAAAATTGGTGACGTCGACGACGTTGTTGATCGGACGCAGCCCGATCGACTCCAGGCGGCGCCGCAGCCAGTCGGGGGACGGGCCGACGCGGACGCCTTCGACGATTCTTCCGACGTAGCGGGGACACTCCTCGGCGTCTTCGACCGCGACGGGCCAGGGGTTCGGACCGTCCTCGGAAATCCCGTCGGTTCCGGGTCTGCGGACTTCGCGCCCGAGCGTAATCGCAAGTTCCCGGGCAAGACCCAAATGCGACAGGCAGTCGGGCCGGTTGGGGGTGACGTCCAGGTCGAGCACAACGTCGGGTTCCCCTGTGATCGAGCTGAAATCGGTTCCGACGACGGCGTCTTCCCCGAGTACGAGGATGCCTTTGTCTTCCCCGTTGGAGGAAAGGCCGAGCTCTTTGGCGGAGCAGATCATTCCGTTCGAGACGGCTCCGCGGATTTTCGATTTCTTGATCCGGAAATCTCCGGGGAGCTTGGCGCCGATCTTGGCGAGGGCGATGCGCTGGCCTTCGGCGACGTTGGGGGCTCCGCACACGACTTCGCAGGTTTCCGCGCCGTCGGAAACCACGCAGAGCGACAGCCGGTCCGCGTTCGGGTGCGGTCCGACCTTTTTAACTTCCGCGATGACGACGCCGGAAAATTGAGCGCCGATCGTTTCGATCGATTCGGTCTCGAAGCCGAGATTCAGAAGCTTCGCCGAGAGGTCCTCGGGGGGCATCTCGAGATCGATGAGCGAGCGCAGCCAATTTAGGGAGATCTTCACGCGCCCACCTGCCGAAGGAAGCGAAGGTCGTTCTCGTAGAACATGCGGATGTCCGGGATGCCGAGACGCAGCATCGCGATCCGTTCCACGCCGACGCCGAAGGCGAATCCGGACCAAATCTCCGTATCGAGACCGACTCCTTTGAGGACGGCGGGGTTGACGACGCCCGAGCCGAGCATTTCCATCCAGCCCGACTGCTTGCAGGCGCTGCAGCCGTCTCCTTTGCACAGCAGGCATTGGACGTCGACTTCGGCCGAGGGCTCGGTGAACGGGAAATACGACGGGCGCATGCGGATTTTTGTTTGCGCGCCGAACAGCCCCTTCATGAACACCGAGAGGGTGTTCTTTAAATCCGCCATGGTGACGCCTCGGTCCACGTAAAGACCTTCGATCTGATGGAACACCGCGGCGTGTCCGGCGTCTTCCGCCTCATGGCGGAAAACGCGGCCCGGGGCCATGATGCGAACGGGCGGGGCGTGCTTCTCCAAGTAGCGAATCTGCACCGGACTAGTGTGCGTCCGCAGGAGCTGACCGTTCTCGAGGTAAAACGTGTCCTGCATGTCCCGGGCGGAGTGATCCTCGGGGATGTTTAGGGCCGTGAAATTGTAGCGGTCGGACTCGACGCGTGGGCCGTCGGCCCACGCGAACCCGAGGCGGGAAAGGATTCCCGCCATGTCCTCAATGGTCTTCGTGATCGGATGGCGTCGTCCGAGTCCCAAGTCTCGGGGGGGCAGCGAGGCGTCGAGCGAGACCGAAGCGAGCTCGGCGTCGATCGCGGCGCGTTCTAAGGATGTTCTGCGATCCTCGATCAGGCGCGCGACCTCGTCGCGCAGGCGGTTGGCCTGCGGGCCGAGCGTCTTGCGGTCGTCGATCGTCAGGTCCTTGAGGCCCTTCAACAGGCCGGTCAGCCGCCCCTTGCGGCCGAGCAAGTCGACGCGGACGGCCTCGAGACTCTCGAGATCGGTCGCGCCCGAAACGGAAGCGACTGCGGAATCTTCAAGGCCCCGCAGCCGCTGTTCCCAGGATTCACGCGTCATGCGCGGCCCGAGGGCTCAGCCCTTTTGGGAGAGCTCAACGAGTTGCTTGAACGACGATGCGTCGCGAAGGGCCATTTCGGAGAGCATCTTGCGGTTCAAGGTGATCTCCGCCTTCTTCAGGCCGTTGATGAACTTCGCGTACGTCGTTCCCTCTTCGCGGCAGGCCGCGTTGAGGCGGGTGATCCACATGGACCGGAATTCGCCTTTCCGGTCTTTGCGGCCCGTGTATCGGCTGTTGAGCGATTTTTCGACGTGCTGAACGACGTGACGCCAATTCTTGCTCTTGGACGCGTACGCGCCCTTGGCCGCTTTGAAAATCTTTTTCTTGCGGCGACGAGTGGTTTTGCCGGCTTTAATTCTCATTTCCTAATCCGTCCGTTCAGCTGTAAGGAAGCATCCGCGACAACTTCGCGGTGTCCGTCGAGTTGAGGATGCTGGGCTTGCGCTTCTTGCGACCGTAGCTGCCCGATACGGGGGCGATCAGGTGACGCAGTCCCGGTTTCTTGTACATCATTTTGCCGGTGGCGGTTTTCTTAAACCGCTTCTTGGCTCCGCTGTGACTTTTCAACTTCGGCATTATTAAGCCCCTTCGTGATCGTACGCCCCGTCTTTAGTGCCTCGGGGCCAGCGTCATCATCATGCGGTTGCGGTCCGTCGTCGGCTTCTGCTCGATCGTTGCGATTTCCGCGAGGCGTTCGGAGACCGACTGAAGCAGCCGCAGCCCGATATCTTTATGCTGGTTCTGGCGGCCCCGGAAAAACACCGTGAAGCGTACCTTGTCGTTCTCTTTCAAGAACTCCTCGGCGTGCTTGATCTTGACGTTCAGATCGTGCATCCCGATGACCGGCGAGAACCGGACTTCTTTCAGGAGTCCCGCTTTCTGATGCTTCTTGGACTCCCGCTTTTTCTTTTCCTGCTCGTACTTGTACTTCGAGTACAGCAACAACTTGCAAACCGGAGGTTTCGCCATCGGGGCGACCTCGACCAGGTCGAGCTCCTTCGCCCGCGCGATTCCTAAAGCTTCTTGAATCGATTTGACGCCCAACTGCGCTCCGTCGGCATCGATCAATCTCACTTCGGGGACCCGGATGAATTGATTTATCCGAGTGTGATCCTTCGCCGACGCGTGCATTGCGTCCCGACTATCTCTTCGCCTTACAGGCATTGAAAGTCCATTATATCGTACCTCGAGGGTTTAGGTCAACAGAAATAGGTGTTTTTGAAAATTGTCGCGCCGGGGACGCGATGGGAAGGCGGGGCGCGGGGCTCAGGGTTCCTTCCTCTTTCCCTTTCGCCGGTCCATGCCGATAAATCCGAGGACCATTTCGAGAAATGCTTGTTTTGTAAAGGGTTTCATCATGTAGTCCTGAGCCCCGTTGCGAACGGCCTGCTTCGCCATTTCCTCATGCCCGCTGAGGATGAGAACCGGCGGACGCTTCTCGTCCGGCGCGCGCTTCACGCGCTCGAGCACGTCGAGGCCGCTCATGTCGGGAAGCATCATGTCCAGGACGAGCAGGTCGAAGCGGCGCTGGCTGATGAGTTCGACGGCCTCGCGTCCGGTGTAGGAGGTCGTGAGTTCGAGGTTGTCGGAAAAGCCCATCATGAAAATCCGGATGATTTCGACGATATCGGCGTTGTCCTCGCAGACGAGAATTCTTCGTTTTTCCGCGCGCTTCTGGTGTTCCACGACCACGTGAGGCGTATCGGGTTCCGCAAGCGGCAGGGCCACGGTCGCGACGGTGCCTTTCCCGGTTCCAGGGGAATCCAGCCAAATCCGCCCGCCGTGAAGTTCGATGATCTGGCGCGTCAGCGCGAGTCCTATTCCGAGTCCGCCCATGTCCCGCGTCAGTTCGCTGTCGGTATGGAAGAACCCTTCGAAGAGGTGCGGAAGGGACGCGGGCGGGATCCCGCGGCCCTCGTCCCGGATGCGGACCCAGGCTTCCCGGCCCGCGTGCAGCAGGAGTTCGATGCAGACCTTGGACTGCTCCGGACTGAATTTAATGGCGTTCGATAATAGGTTGTCGAAGACATCGGTGACCTGATCCGGATCGGCCAGCACCCAGACCGGCTCCGGATCGATCTCGGCTTCGACGGTGATTTTGCGGCTTGCCCCGGAAGTTCGGCGGGTCTCGCAGAATTCGGATAAAAAGCCAGCCAGGTCCGTCGGCCGCAGCAACACCTCCTGGGTGTTGTAGGTCGTTTCCTTAAAGGTGAGGAGCCGGTTGACCATCGTGAGCATCCGGTCGCCGCGGCGCCGAAGCGCGTCGAGGGCTTTCGCCTGGGCCTCGTTTACCTCGCCGAGGTCCCCGTCTCCAAGGGCGCGGGCGTACCCGAGGATCACTGCGAGGGGGGTGCGCAATTCGTGGCTGACGCTGGAGATGAACTCGTCCTTCATCCGGTTTACCTGCCGCAGCTCCAGATTCTCACTTTGGAGCAGCTGCATCTCGACGCCGCGCCGCAGCAGCTGTCCGAGGTCGGCCGAGCGCAGATCGTCGTGGGTCAGGTAATCGATCGCGCCGCGCTTCATCGCCTCTACGGCGATTTTTTCGCTGCCCAGCGCGGACATCACCACGACGGCGGCCTTCGGATGGAGTTGGCGGATCTGCTCCAGGAGTTTGATGCCGTCGATATCCGGTAGGCGGTAGTCGAGGAAGACGACGTCGTAGAGACGCTCGCGCATCGAGGCGATCGCCTCGTCGGCCGAGCCGGCGCATCCGAGGGTCAGTTTCCAGCCGGGAAGCGGCGAGAGGAGATCAGTGAGGATGACGCGGTTGTCTTCTTCGTCGTCGACGATGAGGACCGAGAGCGAGCGGTCGGAGGACGTCATGCGTCCGGCAGTGTACCAAAATTGCTTTTCCCGGAGGGAATTAGCTATCCTCCTATTACCATTCCGAGCCCTTCGCGACGGCCGACGCCGCTGATTCCATGATGACGAACTCTCCGACCGTGCTCCATCCCGATGTTGAACGCGTCCTAATCTCCGAAGCGGACATCCAAAAGCGCATCGTCGAGCTTGCCGCTGAGATCGACCGGGACTATGAGGGCCTCGCTCCGGTGTTCATCGGAATCTTGAAGGGAAGCGTGCTGTTCCTTTCCGATCTGCTGAAGCGCCTCTCCGTCGATTGCCGCATTGACTTCATGTGCGTTTCTTCGTACGAGGGGGATCGTTCGACCGGCGTCGTCCGCCTCACCCTCGATTTGCGCGATAATATCGAAGGGCGCGACATCCTCGTCGTCGAGGACATCGTCGACACGGGCCTGACCCTCGGCTATCTGAAGCAGAACCTGATGACGCGCAAGCCCCGCTCTCTGGAAATCGTTTCTTTGCTCGACAAGCCCGAGGCGAGAAAGGTGCTGATCGAACCCAAATACCGGGGTTTCCAAATCCCCAACGAATTCGTCGTCGGATACGGTTTGGATTTCGACGAGCGGTATCGAAATCTTCCCTATATCGGCGTGTTGAAGCCGTCGACGTATCAACCTCAGGGGTGACTCCATGAATCCCGGCAAGCGCAACGCGAAACAGCTCGTCCTCTGGATGGCGGCGTTTCTGTTGCTGATGATCCTTTTCCAGAATCTGAAGGCGCCTCAGTTTGAGGTCGAAATCCCCTACTCGTCGTTCAAACAAAAGCTTCGCGCCGGTGAAATCAGCGAAGTCACGATGCGTCCGGACCTTATCCGCGGGGAATTTAGGAAGGCCCCCGAGAAGGGCGCGGACGGGACGGTCGGGACGAAGCGGTTCCGCGTGTTTCCGCTTCCCGACCCCGATCTGGTCAAGGACATGGACGCGAGCAACCTCTCCGTCTATAAGGGAGAACAGGATAAGACCTGGGTTACCGCGGTTCTCATCAATCTCGGCTGGGTCGTACTGTTCTTCCTCCTTTGGTGGGTCTTCGTTATTCGTCAGGTGCAGATGGGAGGAAAGCAGGCGATGTCGTTCGGGCGCTCGAAGGCGAAGCTCCACAGGAACGACAAGAAAAAGCGGATTACCTTTAAGGACGTCGCCGGCGTCGACGAGGCAAAAGAAGAGCTCGAAGAGATCATCGCCTTTTTGAAAGACCCCGCGAAATTCACCCGCCTCGGTGGGCGCATCCCGAAAGGCGTGCTCTTGTTCGGCCCTCCCGGGACCGGGAAGACCTTGCTGGCGAAGGCCGTCGCGGGCGAGGCGGACGTTCCGTTCTTCTCGGCGTCCGGATCGGAATTCGTCGAAATGTTCGTCGGCGTCGGAGCGTCGCGCGTGCGCGACTTGTTCGAGCAGGCGAAGAAGGCCGCTCCCGCTGTGATCTTTATCGATGAGCTCGACGCCGTGGGGCGATCACGATTCGCCGGCATCGGCGGCGGTCACGACGAGCGCGAGCAGACCCTGAACCAGATTCTTATCGAGCTCGACGGGTTCGAAGGGACTTCCGGCGTCATTCTCATCGCGGCGACGAACCGGCCGGACGTGCTCGATCCCGCGCTGCTCCGTCCGGGCCGTTTCGACCGGCACGTGACCGTTTCTCCTCCCGACAGGACGGGCCGCGCGGAAATTCTGAAGGTGCACTCGGCGGGGGTGAAGCTCGGCGAGGCCGTCGATCTGGAAGTGATCGCGCGGCGCACTCCCGGATTTGTCGGCGCAGATCTGGCAAACCTGGTCAACGAGGCGGCGCTGCTCGCCGCGAGGCGCGACCGGGAAGACGTCTCGATGGCGGAGCTCGAGGAAGCGATCGATCGCGTCATGGCGGGACCCTCGCGAAAGAGCCGGGGGATTTCCGAGAAAGAAAAGAAGGTAATCGCCTATCACGAATCGGGGCATACGCTTATCGCGAAACTTCTTCCCGGAACGGATCGCGTGCACAAGGTGTCGATCATTCCTCGCGGACCGGCGCTCGGCTATACGCTGCAGCTCCCTCTCGAGGACAAGTACCTCACGACGAAAACCGACATCATGAACCGCCTGTGCGTGCTTCTCGGAGGGCGCGTCGCCGAGGAGCTCGTGTTCGGCGAGATCACGACCGGAGCGACCGACGATCTGAACAAGGCGACCGCGTTCGTGCGCCGGATGATCATGGAGTTTGGGATGAACGAGAAGCTCGGAACCGTCGCGTATAAGAAGGAAAGCGGCCAGGTCTTCCTCGGCAAGGACATCGTCGAGGGGCAGGGGTATTCCGATTCGACGGCGGAACTCATCGATTCTGAAGTGAAGCGGATTCTGGCCGATACCTACGCGAAGGTCCTCGGGATTCTCGAGAAGAATCGGGAACTCCTGGAAGCGATCGCCACGCGTCTGATCGAGAAGGAAGTCATTGAAGGCGAAGAGCTCGATTCGATCCTTCAAGGCGCGACGGCTTAGTTTATGCGCGTCGCTTCGGCGGTGAGCGCGGCGGATTCATTTTTGGGGCTCCGCCGTAGTCTCGGCCGACCGTTGATCATGGGGATCGTCAACGCGACCCCCGACTCCTTCTACGCCGGAGGACGCGCTCCCTCCCCGGAAGAGGCCGTGGCGCTCGGCGAACGCCTCGCGCGGGAAGGAGCCGATATCCTGGACGTCGGGGGTGAGTCGACGCGGCCGGGATCCGATCCTGTTCCCGTCTCCGTGGAACGCGACCGCGTCGTTGGGGTCGTCCGGGCGCTGGCCGCGCGCACCGGGTTGCCCGTTTCGGTGGACACCCGCAATGCCGAAGTGGCGAGCGCAGCGCTCGAAGCCGGCGCCGTGATTCTTAATGACGTCTGCGCGCTCCGGAATTTGGGAATGAGCGAGATCGCCGTTCGCTTTCCGCTGGTGGTGATGATGCACATGCTCGGCGACAGCCCCCGGACGATGCAGAACGACCCCCGGTACGACGATCCCATCGCCGAGATCGGAGCGTTTCTGCGGGAGCGGATCGACGCGTTCGAGCGCGCAGGAGGCTCGATCGGGCGGGTTTGGATCGATCCGGGCCTTGGCTTCGGTAAAACGGCGGAACATAATCTTCAGATCATGCGGGGTTTGGAATCGTTTGCGGCGATCGCGCCGGTGCTGATCGGCGCTTCGCGGAAATCATTCTTAGGAAAGCTGCTCGGTTCGGAGCAATTCCCCGTGCCCGCGGAAGAACGCCTGGAGGGTTCTCTTGCGGCGGCGTGCCGCGCCGCCCAGGCCGGGGCGGTTTGCGTTCGCGTTCACGATGCGGCCGCCACGCGTCGGGCGCTTGATTCCTGGAGAGCGCTCTCGTGAGCGCCCCCTCTCTTTTCGGAACCGACGGCATCCGGGGAATTCCCGGGGAGGGGGCGCTGACCACCGCCATGATCCGGCGCATCGGGGCAGCCTCCGCCCGCGTCCTCCTGAAATCCTACGGTCCTCGGCGCAACACAACGGCGCCCTTCGTTCTCGTCGGCCGTGATACCCGGGGTTCGGGGAAGAAAATTTTGAAGTCGGTCGCGCGCGGATTCGCGGACGCGGGCTTGCGCACCATCGACGCCGGCGTGCTCCCGACCCCCGCGATCGCCTACCTGAGCCCTCGCCGCGGCGCCGCCGCCGGCGTCGTGATTTCGGCGAGCCACAACCCCCCGGAATTCAACGGCATTAAATTCTTCCGGCCCGATGGGTTTAAGGCGTGCGGGGAGTTCGAGCGCGCCGTCGAAGCGGCCGTCGTCCGCGTGAAGGATCCCGGCGACG
>PFUL01000197.1 GCA_002790095.1 Elusimicrobia bacterium CG_4_9_14_3_um_filter_62_55
CACGGAGTTCGAAGTCGAACTGATCACGCCGATCGCGATGGACAAGGGTCTTCGTTTCGCGATTCGCGAGGGCGGCCACACCGTGGGCGCCGGCGTCGTCGGCGAGATTATCGAGTAAGGACGGCATGGCTAATAATCGCTACACGACTACTCTCGCCTGCACCTCGTGCAAGGAAAAGAATTACACGTTCGCGCACGGCAAGAAGAAGCAGTACAAGCTCGAGATCAAGAAGTTCTGCGAGAAGTGCGGCAAGCAGACGCCGCACAAAGAGACGAAGTAGCCCCTGAGGGCAGACCCCCTCCCCCGGCGACGGGGGAGGGGCCCTTTTGGGGGGGCATGGTGTAATGGTAACACAGCGGTCTCCAAAACCGCGGCTCGAGGTTCGATTCCTTGTGCCCCCGCACCGTTTTTGACGGACTTTAACAGACGACAGAGAGAATGATGGCTGAATTCCCGAATCCCGCGACCTTTCTTAACGAGGCTTGGCTTGAACTCAAGAAATCCAGCTGGCTCACGCGCCAGCAGGCGATGGGGTCGACGGTCGTGGTGCTCACGCTCGTGATGATCGTGGCGCTCTACATCAGCGGGATCGATTTCCTTCTCTCGGTCGTCATGGGCGCCCTTCTCGGGCGCTGACCAGGAGCTGAAGATGGATCGAGGCTGGTACGTCGTTCACACGCAGTCGGGCTGGGAGGATCGTGTTCGCTCCCACCTCGAACAGAAGGTCGCCACGGAAAACCTGAAGGGCAAGGTCTTCCAGGTGCTGATCCCGACCGAGCGGGTCGTCGAGGTCAAGAAGAACAAAAAGTCCGAGAAGAAGCGCAAATTCTTTCCGGGCTACATTCTTCTCGACATGGTCGTCGACAACGAAACCTACTGGGTCGTCAAGAACATCAACGGCGTGACGGGCTTCCTCGGGGAACCCCGGCCTCAGCCGCTCCCGGACGCCGAAATTTCCCAGATTTTGGAACTGACCAACGAATCGGCGACCGGCAAGCCGAAACCGGCGGTTCAGTTCGAGAAGGGCGAGAACGTTCGCATCACCGAAGGCCCGTTCCGGCACTTCATCGGCGTCGTGGAAGACGTCAACGAGCCGAAGGCGAAGGTCAAGGCGATGGTGACCATCTTCGGGCGCCCGACCCCGGTCGAGTTGGATTTCCTCCAAGTCGAGAAGCTCTAAGGATTTAAGAGGATCGGACGGTGATGGATGTCGAGCCGGAAATCGTGACCCCAGAGCAGGAACGGGAACGCCGATCCGTCTCGATTCCGTTTTTCGGGGCGGTATTCGCGGGAACGACCGTCCTCGCGGCCGCGGCGGTGATGGGGCTGATGCTCTTCGGGAAGGTGCTGCTCGTTTCCGCAGTCCTTTCGTGGATTTGGCCCCGCGTGTTTTCCCCGGATTTTACCGCGTGGGTATTCGGGACACCGACCGTCCCGTATTGGAAAATTTTGCTGTTGTGCGGCCTAGGGACCTTCGCAGTCCGCTGGCTGACAAAAAAGTAGACCGAGTCCGACAACGGACGATTGAAGGTCACGGAGGAGTAAAAGAGTATGGCCAAGAAGATCAAAGGCTTCATTAAGCTGCAGATCCCGGCCGGGTCGGCGAACCCGGCGCCGCCGGTGGGACCCGCGCTCGGACAGCACGGCGTCAACATCATGGACTTCTGCAAGCAGTTCAACGAACGCACCAAGAAGATGGAACAGGGGATGAAAATCCCCGTGGTGATCACGGTTTTCGACGACCGGTCGTTCACCTTCATCACGAAGATGCCGCCGATGTCCGCGCTCCTAAAAAAGGCCGCGGGACTCGCGAAGGCCTCGGGCGAGCCGAATAAGAACAAGGTCGGCAAGATCACGCTCGCGCAGGCTCAAGAGGTCGCCAAGACGAAACTGCCCGACCTCAACACCAACGACGTCGACCAGGCCGTCCTGATGGTCAAAGGCACGGCGCGTTCGATGGGCATCGAGGTGGAGGGATAATCCAATGGGAAAACGACTGGCAAACGCCGTTAAAGACGTCGACGCGGAGAAGCTGTACTCTCTGCAGGAAGCTGCGGAACTCGTCAAGAAGACGGCTACCGCTAAGTTCGACGAATCGATCGAACTGCACGTGCGGCTCGGCATCGATTCCCGCCAATCCGAACAGCAGCTTCGCGGAACCGTCGCGCTGCCCAACGGCACCGGGAAAACCCGACGCGTCGCGGTGATCGCGAAGGGCGATAAGGCGAAGGACGCCGAACAGGCCGGGGCCGACCTCGTCGGACACATGGACCTGGTCGACACGATCGCGGGCGGGAAGTTCGACTTCGACGTGCTCGTCGCGACTCCCGACGTCATGAAGGACATCGCGAAGCTCGGCCGCGTACTGGGCCCGCGGGGACTCATGCCCAACCCGAAGAGCGGAACGGTCACCTTCGACGTCAAGAAGGCCGTCGCCGAGCTTAAGGCCGGGCGCGTTGAATTCAAGAACGACGACTATGGAATTCTCCACATCGGAATCGGCAAGAAATCCTTCGAGCCGGCGAAGATTCTGGAGAACGCCAAGGCCGTTCTGGCCACCATCCTTAAGATGAAGCCCTCTTCATCCAAAGGCACCTATGTTCGCAGCGTCACCCTGTCCTCGACGATGGGACCGGGGATCAAAGTCAACCCGAACGAAAAGTTCTAAGAGAGGATCAACCCCTACACAATGACCTTTGAAATGACGACGTTCGTTCCTTACGCGATCTCCTTCGGTCTCGGCGGCCTGGGAGTCGCGGCGTGGAATTACCAGAGCATCAAATCGTCCCCGCACGGAGACGAGAAGACGATGGAAATCGCCAATACGATCCAGCAAGGCGCCATCATCTTCCTGAAGCGCGAGTACAAGATTATCGCGATCTTCGTCGCGGTGGTCTGCGCGGCGCTGGCCGCGTTCGTCGGCAAGCAGACCGCCATGGCCTATCTGACCGGCGCCGGCTTCTCGATGTTCGCGGGCTGGTTCGGCATGGCCGCGGCGACGACCGCGTCGAGCCGCACGCTCGAAGCCGCCAAAACCGGCGGCGCTCCGCTCGCGCTGGAAGTCTCGTTCCGCGGCGGATCGGTAATGGGAATCACCGTTGCGGCGCTGGGCTTGGTCGGCGTGGCGATCGTCTTCTGGTTCAACCAGACGCCCGAGGTCATCAACGGCTTCGCGATGGGCGCCTCGTCGATCGCGCTGTTCGCGCGCATCGGGGGCGGCATCTACACGAAGGCCGCCGACGTCGGCGCCGACATCGTCGGCAAGACGGAAGCCAATATCCCCGAGGACGACCCGCGCAATCCGGGCGTCATCGCCGACAACGTCGGAGACAACGTGGGAGACACCGCCGGCATGGGCGCGGACCTCTTCGAGTCCTACGTGGGCTCGATCATCGCGTGCATGGCGCTGGCCTACACCTGGGACACCAATCAAGCCGACGGGATGCTGCTGCCGTTGATCCTGGCGACGCTGGGGCTGATTGCCTCGGTGCTCGGGGTCTGGTCGATGAAGCTGCTGCGCTCGATGGAGCCGGATAAGGCGCTGCACATGTCCACCTACATCGCCGGGGCGCTGTTCGCCTTTCCGTCCTACGTCGTCATCAACAACATGTTCCATTCGTCGGGCTACTTCTACTGCGTGGTCGCGGGGCTCGTCACGGGCATTGCGATCGGCATGGAAACCGACTACTACACCTCCAAGGGACCGGTCATTAAGCAGGCCGAAACCTGCCAGTCGGGCGTCGCGACGGCCATCATCAACGGCGTCGCGATCGGTTTCGAGAGCGTCATCCTTCCGATCATCACGATCGTGCTCGGTATCGGGGTCTCCTTTAAGTTCGGCGGCCTCTACGGCATCGCCCTCGCGGCGCTGGGGATGCTCTCGACGATCGGGATCGTCATGGCGACCGACTCCTACGGCCCGATCGCCGACAACGCCGGCGGCCTTGCCGAGATGTCCGGCGCGGGACCCGAGATCCGCAAGATCACCGACAAACTCGACGCGATCGGCAACACGACCGCGGCGGTCGGCAAGGGCTTCGCGATCGGCTCGGCGGCGCTAACAGCGCTCGCGCTGTTTACGGCCTTCCAAAAAACGGCCGCGCACCTGACCGGAAAGCCGCTGGATCTGCGGCTGACCGAGGTCGAGGTCGTCATGGGGCTGTTTCTCGGGGTGATGATGCCCTGCGCGATCGCCGCGATGACGATGAAGGCCGTCGGCCGGGCGGCCAACAAGATGGTCCTCGAAATCCGTCGCCAGTTCAAGGAAATCAAAGGGCTGCTCGAAGGAACGGCGAAAGCCGACTCGAACACCTGCATCGACATCGTGACGAAGGGCGCGCTCGAGGAGATGATTCTCCCCGGCATCTCGGCGGTTCTCGCGCCGCTCTTGGTCGGAAAATTCCTCGGCCTCAGCGCCCTCGGCGGATTCCTCGCCGGAGCGACCGCCTGCGGCGTCGTGCTCGGCCTGATGATGGCCAATGCCGGCGCGGTGTGGGACAACGCGAAAAAGCACATCGAGCAGGGCCACTTCGGCGGCAAGGGCTCGGAAACCCACAAAGCGGCCGTCGTCGGCGACACCGTCGGCGATCCGTTCAAGGACACCTCGGGACCGGCGATGAACATCCTCATCAAGCTGATGACGATCGTCTCGCTCGTGTTCCTCCCCGCGCTCATCTAACGCGGAACGATCCATACTGAACGGCCCCCGGCGAAAGCCGGGGGCCGTTTATTTCGCCCCACTACCGATCGTCTTAGCGCTTTACGGGAGGCGCCAGGATCACATCCCCGGCGCCGTCGTGCCAATCCTCGGGCGGCGGAACGTCGCGCTGCGAGCCCTCGCCCTGCTCCCGCCGTCGCTCCATCCTCTCGCGAATCCGCTCGCGGATCGCGGGAGGAAGCTCCTCGCGGCCGCCCGATTCCCCCTTGCGCCACATCTCCGGCGGAAAGTCCCGCCGGCCGCGCATGCGGTCGCGCATCTCTTCGGGGAGATCGCCGGGATCCATGTCGATTCCCCGCATCCGCCGCTCCCCTCCTCGAACGCCTCCACGCTTCATGCGCTGCATCATCGCGTCGAATTTTTCTTTCTGATCGAGATTCAGCGACTCCCGAATGGCCTCCCGCGACTCCTGATTCGATCGGCGAAGCTCTTCCGAGAGGGTCTTTATTTTCTTCTTGAGCTTCTGAAGTTCCTCGATCTTGCTCTTATCCCTTGCGGCGCTCTTCTCAAGAATCTTGCCGATTTTTTCCTTCTGTCCCTCGTCGAGCTTCAACCCCTTGTCGAGCCGTTCGAGCATACGCTCCTGGCGCAAAGGTTCCCGCTCGCCCGGTTCCTCCCCGGCCCCCGGGGCGGCCGCGGCGAGCATCGCCGCGCCCAACAACAGAGCGATCCCCGTCATTGCCGCGATCCGCCGCCGCCTGCGGCCTCGTGAGAGGGCTCCACCTTCACCGGATTGCGGCGCAAGTCGACGCGCATTTCATCGAACGCTTCCCGCTGCTGATGACTGAGAAGCTCCCGGATTTCTTCATACATCGTCCGGATCTCCTTGCCGAGTTCCCTGCCGACCGCATCCAATTCGGCAAGCAGCTCCGCCTGCCGCTCCCAATTCTTCTCGTTTCGCTTATAGGAGTTGTCTATGACCGCGCGCACCTTCGCTTTCTGACCCTCCTCCAAGCCGACCCTCTTGCCGATCGTCTCGACGAAATCCTTCGCGAACTCCTCCGGAGACGAATCGACGCGTCCCTGCGTCGTAACCGACTCTTGAGGAGGAGGCTTCCCTCCCTTTTCCTGCGTTCCCGCGGCCGAAACGTTCAAGGACGCGGCCGCGAGACAAATCAAGGCTAAAAACAGCGGATTTCTATTCATCGGAGGACCCCCAAAATGACGGCCTTATGAAGTCTAACAGCCGCCCCCCGCCGCGTCAAGGAAGGGTTTTTAAGATTCAAAACAACCTCAAGTCTCGACGGAAAGGCCCCGGACACTTGAAAACTGTCGCTCCGACTGCTAGAAAGATAGGACCATGCTCGATCGTTGCCCGGGATGCGCTCATGAGGTCTCCGATACCGCGGAGGTCTGCCCGGAGTGCGGGTTTAAATTCATCGCGGACGCCCCGCCCGCCAACACGCACGGAGCCGAAGACAACGATCCTATTTTGGACCCGCCCGCCTCGTTGTCCGACGATCCGGTACTCGACCCCCCCGCCTCGCAGGAATTCGACAACGACGATCTGCTCGCGATTCAAACGGGAAGCGGGCTTCCCAGCACCTACGAACACGATACCTATGAGCCCCCGAAACGGCCCGACCCGCCCGCGAAGTCGCAGGCGACGATCTTCGTCGTCGCGGGATTATGCATCGCCGCGATGGCCCTGAGTTCCGTGTTCATCAAGCATCAGAAAGCCGAGAAAGCGCGGCTGGAAGCGGAGGCCAAGACCGCCGCGGAGGCGGACGCCGCCAAGGCGCGCATGGCCGCCGAAAGGGCGGCCGCCGAGCAAGCCGCCTCGCTCGCCAAAGCCGCTGAGCAAGAGAGGCTGGCGCTCGCCGCCGCGCAAGCCGCCGAAGAGGAAAAAGCCGAATTACGGGAATCGAGGAAAAGGAAACACCGGTCGGCGCTTCTCGACACGCCCCAACGGCGCCGCGGCCTCCCGGAAGATCCGGCTGTGATCGCCGCGGCCCAGGATTCCGGAGGCGGCTTCGGCGGATTTGAAGTGCCTACCACCGACTCCGCCGCTCCGGAGTTCGGAAAGGATTTCCGGGTGAAGGGAACGGTTTACGACCTTTTCACGATGAAACCGATCGGGGAGGTCGACGTGGTCTTCAGCGACCTCCAATCCGGGAAACAACTTGCGACCGTTACCGATGATTCGGGAGGGTTCATTGCGCATCTGCCCATTAACGGGAAAGGCTATACGATGAAGATTCGGCACTCCGGCTACGAGCCCAACTACCTCGAAGACTCCGCCCCTTCCTTTAAGACCCTCCCGATCGATCAGCGAAAATCCCAGGCCGGCGAATGGATGCGCGCCGGCGGAAAGACCACGCTCAATTCGAACAAGAAGACGTTGATCCGGCGCGATTTCGCGCTGATTCCTAAGTAGAGCCGAAAGGCCGCATATCCCCTAGGCCCCCTGCCGCGCTTGAGGTCCCTTAAAGACACAGGCGCGGCCGATCCCCGTCCGCTATCCTGAGCCCATGAACCTTCGCTGGCTCGCCGTTTTATTCCTCGCGGCTCCCGCAGCGGGCGCCGGCCGCGTCGCCGTCGCCCCCGTCTCCGTCCGCGTACCGTCTTTGGCGAACGTCGCAGCCCTGAACGCGCCGAGCCTGTCGCTCTCCGGCGCCCCGTCTTTGCTCTCGCTCGGCCTCCCCTCCGCCCCGGGCCTGGTACTCCCGACCCTCGGACCGGCGTCCTTGCCGCTGCCGGACGCCCCCGCGGCCCTTTCCCGGGCGGCGGACCCCATCGGCCGGGCCTCGCGCTCCGACGCCGCCCTCACGATCCCCGACGCCCCCGCGGGAAAAATCCTCGAAAACAAGCCGGTCCTGCGCGCGCTCACCGAATCGGTCGCCGGCGTCCGCGAAGGAAAGCGTTCCGGCCCCGTTTCGGCCGCTCCGTTTCTATCGATGTTCGACGGGAGCGGCGCTCTCAACCCCGCGGACGCCTCCCGCGTCCCCGGGGGCGTCGTCAACGACGAGGGGGTTCGCGTCACCGGACGCGCGGCGCAGTACTACAAGCAAGTCCGCCGCATCGTCGAGAAATACAAAGGCCGATTGGGTCTCGAGGAAAGTCTCGATGTGATGGACGACGCCTACGCGGACGTTTGGGCGAAGCTTTCCGCGATCGAGACGATCGCGGACCGCGAAGTCGATCATCCCAACACGCATCTGGAACGAACGCTTTTATGGGTGGACGGCGTGATGGAGTCCAAGGGGAAACGCACCGCGATCAACACCCACCGGGTCTACTTCCACAAGGCGAAAAATCCGCGCTCTGAGATCGAAGAAGGGATCCGGCGCGTGGACGGCTACCTCGAGCAAGCCGAACGCTTTTTCGCCCGACGCGGCGACGCCGAACGGGCGCTCGGGCCGCTCGACGAAATCGTGCTCGCGTTCGACGCGCGCGGCTACGCGGAAATAAAACGCCATCTCCAAACCCGAGGCCGGGAGTTCGCGAAACGCCGCGGGAACCGCTTCCGCTTCGAATTTCTCGACGAGCTCGTGGAGACGCCGAAGAACGAGGACGCGATGCGCGCCGAGTTCGACCGCCTGACCGAGCGCTACGCCGGAGACGAAGGCCTGGACAAGATCATCGAAGGCGTGACCTACAGCCGCTACGTCGGCCTGCTGCTGGAGCTTCGGACCGTCGAACATCTCGTCGATCAAGGCTACGAACTGCTCCAAAGCGGCCGGGAACTTTTCGACAAGGACGGGAAATACGTGACCGAGCTCGATCTCGTCGCGCGCTCGCCGCAGGGGCGCGTCTCGATCATCGAGGCGAAATCGGCCCGGGTTCCCATTGCGAACAAAGAGGCGCTCGATGACAAGGTGATCAAGAAACTCGACACCTATCTCGCGCATTGGTCCGAACTCGAAAAGGCGGCGGGAACGAAGATCGACGGCGTGACGTTTTCGTTCGACGTCGGCATGAACCGCGCGCTCGCCGCGTTCTTGAAGGAGCAGGAAGCCGCTCTCTCGAAGCGATACGGAGTGCCGGTCCGGTTCCTCTTCATCGAGAGCGTTCCCCGCGAAGGCGGCGGAACCGGAAAACGGCGCCGACGCTGATTGGCGCCTGCTCCCGTTGCCCCGTATATTAGGGGCATCAACGCGCGAACGCGCGCGCTCGTCGACGGAGGCTGAAATTTCTACTCGTCGTCGCCGGCGGCCGCGGCCCGGCGGTCCGGACGCCCTGCGGCCATCCACGACAGGAATTCGTGCATGAACCCATCGAGATCGCCGTCCATCACGCCTTGGATCTGAGAGGTCTCGTGGCCGGTCCGCAGGTCCTTCACCATCTGATAGGGCATGAACACATACGAGCGGATCTGGTTTCCCCAGCCGATGTCGCCTTTCGAGTCGTAGTGCTTGTCGAGGGCGGAACGCTTCTTGTCCAACTCGATTTGATACAGCTTGGCTTTGAGCATCCGCATCGCGTTCTGCTTGTTCTGCAGCTGGGACCGCTCGGTGCGGCAGCCGACGACGATGCCGGTCGCCAGATGGCGGATGCGCACCGCGGTCTCGACCTTATTGACGTTCTGCCCTCCCTTGCCGCCCGCGCGGGAAGTCGTCACTTCCACGTCGGCGTCGGTGACCTCGATGTCGATGTCGTCGTCGATCTCGGGAACCACGTCGCATGAGGCGAAGGAGGTATGACGGCGCTTGTTCGAGTCGAACGGCGACACCCGCACCAGCCGGTGCACTCCCGCCTCGCTCTTCAGGTAGCCGTAGGCGTTGGGACCGCGCACGAACGCCGCCATCGATTTAATGCCGGCCTCTTCGCCCTTATGGACGTCGGTCAACTGAAACTGGAATCCGGCCTGCTCGGCCCAACGCTGGTACATCCGCATCAGCATATCGGCCCAATCGCAGGCCTCGGTCCCGCCGGCTCCGGCGTTGAGCGTCAGCACGGCGTTGTTTCCGTCGAACTCCCCCGAGAGCTTCATCCGGGCGTCGAGTTGGACGATTTTTCGCCGCGCCGAGTCGATGTTTTTATTGACCTCGGCCAGTTCGCCGGCGTCCTCGGCTTCCTGGGCGAGTTCGAAAAGCGCCGTGATATCGTCGACCGCGGATTTCGCGGCCTCGTAGTCCTCGACGACTTTCTTAAGGCCGTTAAGCTCCTTGGACTTCTTCTTCGCCGAAGAAGAATCCGCCCAAAATTCGGGATCCGCGGCCTCGGCCTCGCGCGCTCGAACGTCGTTGCGCCGCGCCGGTATATCGAGCATCTTCTCGACCGCCGCCAGGTTCTCCCGGAGCTGCGCGACGCGCTGACCCGTCTCGCTGAATTGTGGTTCCGACATAAAGGTCAATCCTTCCGTTTATATGCCCGCACCGTCTCTTCGACCGTCGCCGCGTGAAGCGCCGCCGTCTCCTCGGGAGTCTCCGCGTAGCCGCCGCCGAGCGTCACGACCAGTCCCGCCCCTCGCGCCGACACTTCCTCGGCGACGAAGCGATCGCGTCGGGCGATGTCCTCCGCGTCCAGCGAAAAACGGCCCAGCCGATCTCCCGAGTGAACGTCGACTCCGGCCTGGTACAGGACAAGCTCCGGTTTAGCCTCGTCGAGAAAGGCGGGAAGGCGTTCCCGGAGGATTTTATGATATTGCGCGCCGCTTGTCCCCGCAGGGAGGGCGTGGTCCTCCGTGGAGCGAGACGGCGTCCCGGATCCGTCGAACGGGTAGAGCTCCGCCCCGTGGATCGAGAAGGTCGCAAGCCCCGGTCGCCTTGCGAGCAGCGCGGCGGTGCCGTTGCCTTGGTGCGCGTCTAGGTCGACGACGGCCGCGCGCGTGAAGGCTCCCTCCTCGCGCAAAGCGACCAGTGCGTAGGCGAGATCGTTGAACACGCAAAAGCCCTCGCCGTGCCCGGCGAAGGCGTGATGGGAGCCTCCCCCGAGATGAACCCCCAGCCCGCCCGACAACGCGTCGCGCGCGGCCGCGAGCGTTCCCGCGGCGCATTTGCGGTGGGCCAACGCCAAAGACGGCGACCAGCGCAGTTCCATGCGCGCTTGCTGCTCCAGAGACAGCGTTCCGTCGAAAACCGCGGCGATCCACGCCGCGTCGTGCACCGCCTCGAGTTCCCGCGCCTGCACCGCTCCCGGGTCGACCAAGTCGGACGGCCGCAGCGTCCCGCCCTCGATCAGCCGCTCGGCCGTGCGGGCGAACTTCGCGGTCGGAAAAGCATGCGATCTTAAGTCCACCACATAATCCGGCGAGTAAAACGCCCTCATCGGCGCGCCCGCTTCATCCGCTCGCCCAACGCCGCCGCGGCGAGCAGCAAAGACGCCAGGATCGCGGCCACGCCGAACCAATCGCCGTGCCGCGAATAAAACGACCCCTCGGTAAACGGCGAGACTGGAATCCGCGCGTCCAACCGCGCGCGCTCCCCGATCGGGACGCTTTCAAGAACCACGCCCCACGGATCGATCACCGCGGAGATGCCCGTGTTCGCGGCGCGGATCACCGTGGCGCGATTTTCCACGGCGCGCAGAATGTTGGTCGTCAGATGCTGGTAGGGGCCGTCGGTATTCTTGTACCAGCCGTCATTGGTCAAATTGACGAAGACGCGCGCGCCGCGCGCGGCGTCGAGTCGGCCGTACTTGGGAAATACGGCCTCGTAGCAGATCGTGACCGCGGTTTTTCCGATCGGCAGATCGAACAGGGCCTGTCGGGCGCCCCCCGCGGTGAACTCCCCCATTTGAGCGAGAATTCCGATCCAAGGCTCCAGCCACCGCCTCATCGGAACGAATTCCCCGAAGGGAACCAGTTCGCGCTTATGATACAGTCCCGCCGGAACTCCGTCGGCTCCGATCCAGACCGCGGAATTGTGAAGCCGTTCTCCCGAGCGCGTAATGGTTCCGACGATCATCGGGGCCCCGATCCGCTTCGCCCACCCTTCGATCCAGGAAAAATTTCCCGGTTCGTCGAGCCAGCCCGGAAGCGCGGACTCGGGCCACAGCACGAGCGCCGTCTTCGCGCTTCTCGGCCGGGCCAGCAGGGCGTCGATCGAAGCGCGGATGTCGCCCTCGAACCGGCCGTCCCACTTACGGTACTGGTCGATGTTCGGCTGAAGGATCTCGACTGCGGCGGCGTCCGGCGACGGCGCAGGCACGGGCCGCGCCGCCAGCACGGACGTGCCCCAGGCGGCGGCCGCAAGAATCATCAACCCCGCCGCGCTGAGATTGTTGCGCGGCGTGCGCGACGGTGATTTGCGCGCGAGTTCGGCCAAGGCCCCGTTCCAAACAAGGATCAAGAACGCCAGTCCGTGCGGACCGAAAACGGCTCCCAACTGCAGCAGCGGCAGCCACCGGTATTGCGTGTACGCAAGCAGATCGAAACCGACCCGCGGCGTCCAACGGGCGCTCGCCGACGCCAACGCGACCCACAGGAGCGCCCAGACCCAGGGAAGCGCCCCCGCCGGCAGCCGCCGCGCGCTCTCGCGGACGGCCGCGCCGTAAAGCGCCCAATTGAGCGCCAGGAACCCCGCGAGCGCCGTGAGCGCGATCCCCGAGACCGGCAGCGGCACTCCGGCGAAGCGACAGGTGTGGAAAATCCAAAACAACGACCTTCCCGCGAATCCGAATCCGAATAGAAAGCCGAGCAGCGCCGCTTCCCGCCTAGACGACGCATCCCGGGCGCAGTAGAAAAGCGCCGCGGGCGCGAACCACGCAAGATAGGAAAACCCTATTTTAGGAAGACAAAGCGAAAAGGCGATCCCCGCGGCGAAGCACGCGAGCCGCTTGATTCCCGCTACGCGATTCCGTGGCACTTCTTGTACTTCTTGCCGGAACCGCAGGGGCACGGATCGTTGCGGCCGATCTTCTTGATCTCGGGGCGCTCGCTCTCCCCCGGTGCCTTTTGAAGAATCGAGCGGCCGGGCGGTGGCGGGGCGGCGCCGTTCGCGTTGGAATCCCCCGTCTCGGAATCCGCGTCGGGCGCGTCCGGGTCCGGGTGCAGCGCGACGGCCTGACGCACGAACGGCTTCGGCGGCTGCTTCGGAGCCTGAATTCGAAACAGGTACTCCAGCGTCTGCTGGCGGGTCCGGTCGAGCATCGTTTCAAACAGCGCGAAGGTTTCCTTTTGGTATTCGATCTTCGGATCCTTCTGACCGTAGGCGCGCAGATGGATGTACTTCTTCATCTGGTCGAGATCGTACAGGTGATTCTTCCAGATCTGGTCGATGATCTGCAGCAGCACCATCTTCTCGATATCGCGGAAGTTGTATCCCGAAAAATCCTTATCGCGGTCCGCGTACGCCGCGAGGCATTCCTCTTTGAGCTCCTGATCGATGCCTTCGTGCGTCAGCGTTCTCAACTCGTCGGCCTCGATCTCGTACTCGATGTCGTAGATCCGCCGCATGTGGTCGGCGAGACTCACCATGTCCCAGGCTTCCGGGTACGCTGATTTCGGGCAGAAGCGGGCGACGATGTCTTCGACATCCTCTTCAATCATCCGGGAAATCAGCGGGCGCATGTCGGAGCCGTCGAGCACCTTGTTGCGCAATCCGTAAACGACCTCGCGCTGCTTGTTCATCACGTTGTCGTAGTCGATCAGCTGCTTGCGGATGTCGAAGTTGTGCGTTTCGACGCGGCGCTGGGCGCCTTCGATCTGCCGGCTGACCAGCGGGGATTCGATCGGCTCGTCCTCGGTCATGCCGAAGCGCTGCATCAGGCCCTGAATCTTGTCCGAGCCGAACAGGCGCATCAGCTCGTCGTCGAGCGCGAGATAAAAGCGGGTCTGCCCCGGATCGCCTTGCCGGCCGCAGCGGCCGCGCAGCTGATTGTCGATGCGCCGCGCGTCGTGGCGCTCGGTCCCCATCACGTACAACCCGCCTTCCCCCAGGATGTGCTTCTGCTCGACCGGGTCCGGCGGATTGCCGCTGAGCACGATGTCGGTTCCGCGTCCGGCCATGTTCGTGGCGATGGTCACGGTGCCTTTCTTTCCGGCCTGCGAGATGATGCTCGCTTCCTGCTCGTGATACTTCGCGTTGAGCACCTGATGCGGGATGCCCTTTTCGCGCAGCATCGTCGCCAGCATCTCGGACTTCTCGATCGACCGGGTGCCGACGAGCACCGGGCGGCCGCGCTTCCAGCTCGCGGTGATGTCCTCGACGATCGCGCGCCATTTTCCGCGCTGGTTCAGGAACACGATGTCCGGCTCGTCGGTGCGCGAGTTCGGCCGGTTCGTCGGAATCTCGACGACGCCCAACTTGTAGATCTCGTGGAATTCGTCGGCCTCGGTCATCGCCGTTCCGGTCATGCCGCCGAGCTTCAGGTACATCTTGAAGAAATTCTGGAAAGTGACCGTCGCGAGCGTCTGGTTCTCCTCGCGCGGCGGGAGCTTTTCCTTCGCCTCGACCGCCTGGTGCAGCCCCTCGGACCAGCGGCGGCCGGGCATCAAGCGTCCGGTGAATTCATCGACGATAACGACCTCGCCGTCCTTGACGACGTAATCCACGTCGCGCTTGTACAGATGATGCGCCCGCAGCGCTTGGGTGATGTGATGCACCCAGGCGCCGGAAAGGTCGTCGTAGAGGTTTTCCAGACCGAGAAGCTTCTCGCACTTCGCGATCCCTTGGTCGGTCAGCGTCGCGTTGTGGTTTTTCTCATCGATGACGGCGTCGAAACCCTTGCCGAGATCCTCTCCGGTATATTTCGCCTGGACCTCGTCTTCCTCGGTGATCTTGCGGATGACGAGGTGCGGGACGATCTTCTCGATCGTGACGTAGCGGTCCGTGCTCTCTTCGGCCGGGCCGGAGATGATCAGAGGCGTGCGCGCCTCGTCGATTAGAATCGAGTCCACTTCGTCGATGACGGCGTAGTGCAGCGGACGCAGAACGCGGTCCTCGGCGCGCACGACCATGTTGTCGCGCAGGTAGTCGAATCCGATTTCGTTGTTGGTGACGTAGGTGATGTCGCGGTTATAGTTCTCGCGGCGGTCCTCGTTGTCCATGTCGTGCTGGACGAAGCCGACGCTCATCCCGAGAAATCTAAAGACCGGCCCCATCCACTCGCTGTCGCGCTTGGCCAGGTAATCGTTGACGGTGACGATATGCACGCCCTTGCCCGCGAGCGCGTTCAAATACACCGGGCAGGTCGCGACGAGGGTTTTCCCTTCTCCCGTGCGCATCTCCGCGATGCCCCCGTTGTTGAGCACCATCCCGCCGACCATCTGCACGTCGAAATGGCGAAGGCCGATGGATCGCTTCGAGGCCTCGCGCACGAGCGCGAACGCCTCGGGGAGAATTTCCCGCAGCGCTTCTTTGTAGGCTTCTTTTTTCTCGTCCTCGGTCGAATTCTCCCCCAAGGCCGCCAAGCGCTCCTCGATGATTCCCTTGAGCTCCTCGGTCCGCTTCGGGAAATCTTCGTCGGACATCCGCTGGATCTTTTCCTCAAAGAAATTGATCTCGTTGAGGATGGGATCGAGCTCCTTGATCCGGCGCTGGGACGGGGTTCCGATGACTTTGTAGACGAGTTCTTCGATCATAAAGGGTTCGGAAGGATTGTACAACTTTCCCATTGCCGGGCGCCGTAGACGGCGGCCCCGCCCGAAAGGTCCGATTTTGTAGAATTTCGCGATGAAACCCGGCAAACGCATCGGCGTCGCAGTCTGCGGACTCGGCAATGTGGGCGCGGAGACCGCGCGTCTTTTGCGCGTGCGAAAATCGGAGCTTTCGGCGCGTCTGGGCGCGCCGCTCGACCTGCGCTGGGTCGTCAGCCGCCGGGCCGCCGCCACGGCGCGGACTTTGGGCCTGCCCGCCTCCGTACGCCGCGCGAAAACTCCGGAGCGGGCCCTGCGCGACCCCTCGGTCGACGTCGTGGTCGAACTTTTCGGCGGCCTCGACGCCGCCCGTCGGCTTGTCCGTGCCGCCTTCGCAGCGGGCAAGCACGTCGTCACCGCGAACAAGCATCTGGTTTCCGAACGCTTCGAAGAACTCGACCGCGCCGCCCGCCGCGCAGGCGTCGGCTTCGTCTACGAAGCCGCTGTCGCCGGCGGCATCCCGATCATCGGCGCCATCCGCGACGGTCTCGCGGCCAACCGCGTCGAGCGCGTGAGCGGAATCTTCAACGGCACGACCAACTATATTCTTTCGAAGATGGCGCACGACGGCTGCGAGATGGGGTCCGCGCTCGCCGAAGCGCAGCGCCTGGGAATGGCCGAACGCGATCCCACGATGGACCTCAACGGCAGCGACACCACGCACAAGATCGCGATCTTGGGTTCGATGCTGTCGGGGCGCTGGGTCGAGCCGCGCAAGGTCCCCCGCGAGGGGATCGAGCGGATCGAAGCCGAGGACATCCTCTTCGCCGCCTCCCGGCTCGGGCGCACCGTCCGCCTGATCGGCACCGTCGCGCCGTCTGGGGACGGCGGATCGGTCGAAGCCCATGTCCAGCCGACCTTGATCCCGCTGGAACACCCGCTCGCCGCGGTGCACGGCGGCTATAACGCGATCCTGGTGCAGGCGTCGTCGGCCGAAGACCTGATGTTCTACGGCAAAGGCGCGGGACCCGGCCCGACCGCCAGCGCGGTGCTCGCCGACGTCCTCGCCGTCGCGCGAGGCGACGCGGGCCGCGCGCCCCGCCCGACGAGAGGCCGGGCCAAGATCTCGCCGGAATCCCCGGCTCCTTATTTTTTGAAGCTGCGCGTCGCCGACGTCCCGGGCGCGCTCTCGGCGATCACGGGCAAACTCGGCAAGGAGGGCGTCTCGATCGCGCAGATCTATCAGAACGAACGCGGCGCCCGCTGGGTACCCGTGATGATTCTCACGCACAAGACGACGCGGGAACGGCTCGACCGCGCCCGCGCGGCGATCCTCGCGCTTAAGACCGTTTCCCGCGCCCACAGCCTGCTGCGGCTTCTCCCCGATGGCGCGTAAGGGTTTGATCGAACGCTGGCGTGCGCGGCTGCCCGTGTCCGCCAAAACACCGCTGATCTCCCTTCTGGAAGGCGAGACGCCGTTGGTCCCCGCGCCCCGCTTGTCCGCGGCGGCGGGGCTGCCCGAAAACGCCGTGTGGCTGAAGGTCGAAGGCGCCAATCCCACCGGGTCTTTTAAGGACCGCGGCATGACGCTCGCGATTTCCAAGGCGGTCGAAGAAGGCGCGCAGGGCGTCATCTGCGCCTCCACCGGAAACACCGCGGCCTCCGCGGCGGCCTATGCCGCCCGAGCGGGGCTTCGCTGCGCGGTGCTGCTTCCCGCGGGTGGAGTCGCGGCGGGGAAGCTCTCGCAATCCTTGATGCACGGCGCGGAAGTGATCGCAATCCGGGGAAATTTCGACGAGGCGCTGCGCCTCGCGCGGCTGATCGCCGAAGACTCGGGCTGGACGATGGTCAACTCGACCAACCCCTACCGCCTCGAAGGCCAGAAAACCGGCGCCTTCGAAATCGTCGCCGCGCTCGGCCGCGCGCCCGACTATCAGTTTATGCCTGTGGGCAACGCGGGAAACATCACCGCGTACTGGATGGGCTATCGCGAGGCGCACGCCCGGACGCAATCGGGACTTCCGAAGTTGATGGGCTGGCAGGCCTCCGGCGCGGCGCCGATCGTTCTGGGACGCAAGGTGAAAAATCCGAAGACGATCGCCAGCGCCATCCGCATCGGCGATCCGGTGTCCTGGAAACGTGCGATCGCCGCCCGCGACGAAAGCGGCGGACACATCGGCAAGGTCGCCGACCGGGAAATTCTGGCGGCCTACCGCATGCTGGCGCGGGAGGAGGGCGTGTTTTGCGAGCCCTCAAGCGCGGCGGGCGTCGCGGGACTGCTCGCCTGGTCGAAAGCGAAAAAATTCCCGACGCGAAATCGAACGCGCCTTCGCGTCGTCTGCGTCCTGACCGGAAACGGTCTCAAGGACCCGGACACCCCCAAGACGATGTCCTACTCGCTCTGCACGATCTCCGCCTCCCCGGCGGCGCTCAAACGCGTGCTGAAAGGGGGACGGCGTGGCCGCTAAGAAGCGCCCCCCGGTCTCCCGCGTGCGGGTTCGCGTTCCGGCGACGACGAGCAACCTCGGCCCCGGCTTCGACGCGGTCGGCATGGCGCTCTCTTTGCACTGCGAGGTCGATCTCGAGATCGACCGTTCCCGGCGGGGTCCCGCGCGCGTCGAATATTCGGGAGAGGGCGCGGGAAGCGTTCCGGACGGCGAGTCGAATCTCGTCGTGCGCTCGTTCCGGGAATTGCTCCCGAAGAAGCGTCTTCCGTTCGCGCTGCGCTTTAAAGTCCGCAACGGGATTCCGCTGGCGCGAGGGCTCGGTTCGAGCGCGGCGGCCCGCCTCGCCGGCCTGCTCGCGGCGGCGGCCGCCCGTGATTTCAAATTCTCCCGGCCGGAAGACGCGCTCGCGCACGCGGTGCGCCTCGAAGGCCATCCCGACAACTGCGTCCCCGCGTTCTTCGGCGGCTTCCGCGTCTGCGTCTCCAGTGAGACCCCGATGCTCCATTTCCCGGTCCGAGTCCCGAAAACCCTCGGCATCGTCGTCTGCGTTCCCGACTTCGAGGTTTCGACCGAAAAGGCGCGCAAGGTCCTCCCGAAGCAGGTTCCCCTCACGACCGCCGTCGACGCCTCGAGCCGTCTCGCGCTGCTGCTGTACGCGCTGGAGACCGGTTCCTTCCCGCTTCTAAAAAAGGCCATGCGCGATTCGCTGCACGAACCGCATCGCGCCAAACTCGTCTTGGGCTACGAAAAAGTGCGCGCCGCGGCCGAACGACACGGCGCCTTCGGCGCCTGCCTTTCCGGCTCGGGACCGACCGTGCTCGCCTTCACGCCGCGCTCTGCCGAGCGCCAAGCCGCGATCGGCCGCGCGATGGCGCGCGCCTTCCGCCGCGCCGGCTCCGGAGCGCGCGCGATCGTCCTCGACGTCGACTCCCGCGGCACGAAGCTTTCCTGGGGCGGCTGATGAAGCCGGCAATAGTCATGAAATTCGGCGGAACCTCGGTCGCCGATCCCGAAAAAATCCAGCGGGCGGCGGAGCGCGCGATCGCGCTCAAACGCGGCGGCCGCTCCATCGTCGTCGTGGTCTCCGCGCCCGGGAAAATGACCGACGAACTGCTGCAGCTCGCGCGACAGATCACGCCCTCCGCCCAAGGCCGCGAGCTCGACGCCTTGGTGTCCACCGGCGAAACGATCAGCATTTCGCTGTTCGCGATGGCCCTGGCCGCCCGGGGATGCCCGGCGATTTCCTTGACCGGACCCCAGGCGGGCGTCGAAGCAGACGACAACCATACGCGCTCCACGATCACCCGCATCCGGCCGGCGCGCATCCTGCGGGAGTTGAAAGCGGGGAAGGTCGTCGTCGTCGCCGGATTTCAAGCGCGAAACCCAAAGGGAGAAATCACGACGCTGGGTCGGGGAGGCTCCGATCTAAGCGCCGTCGCCGTCGCCGCCGCGCTCAAGGCCGAACGCTGCGAGATTTACACCGACGTTAAAGGCGTCTACACCGCCGATCCGCGTCTGGTGTCGCAGGCGCGCCTGATCAAGCGCGTCTCCTACGAGGAGATGCTCGAGCTTTCCGCGGCCGGAGCGCAGGTGATGCTCTCGCGCTCGATCGAGGTCGCCAAACGCTACGGCGTAACGATCCATGTCCGCTCGTCGTTTCACCCGTCGTCCGGCACGCGGATCGAGTCCCTTTCGGAGGAGAAGATGGAAGAAGCCCACGTCTCGAGCCTCGCGCTCGACAAGAGTGAAATCCGCCTCAGCATCGTCGGCGTGCCCGACCGCCCCGGCGTCGCCGCGAAGGTGCTCGCGAAACTCGCCGACGCCGGCATCCCCGTCGATCTTATCGTCCAGTCGGCCCCGACGACGGCCGGCGTCAACGACATCTCCTTCATGACCCCCCGCGCGCACGCCGAGGACGCGAAAAAGGCGCTCGCCTCGCTGACGCTCAAGCTCGGCGCGCGCGGCGTCGACCTGCAGGATCGCGTCGTCAAGGTCACCGCCGTCGGCACCGGCTTTCGCCGCCATCCCCGGATCGCCGCGGCGATGTTCGCGACGCTCGCGAAGGCGCGCATCAACATCCAGATGATCTCCACCTCGGACCTGCGCGTAAGCTGCGTCATTGACCGCGCGCACGGCGAGAAGGCTCTGCGGCTCCTGCACGCCGCGTTCGGCCTCGGCAAGAAGCGGCGATGAGGCGCCTCGCCGCCGCCGGGCGAAGCCTTAAAGAAATACCGATTATTTTTTAGTCTTTTTTTTATTTTTCTTGACAGGTCCGCGCCCCGCTGATATAGTTAAGCGACGGCTGGGTCCGGCGGCTGTTTCGGACCCGAGCCTTCTTCCGCCTGGAACGCCGACCCATTACGGGGATTGGCTTCCGGGTTTCTTTTTGCAGGGCAACAACGAACGACCATGCTGAAAAACAAAAAAATCGCGGTCATCGGCGCGGGCCACATCGGCTCGGCGATCATCGGCGGAATTCTGAAAGCCAAACTCATCTCGCCCAAGAGCGTCACCGCATCCCGGCGAAGCGCCGAGGCGCTCGACGAACTCAAAAAGCGCTTCGGCATTCAAACGACCCCCGACAACCGCAGAGCGGTCAAGGGCGCCGATATCCTCATCCTCGCGGTCAAGCCGCAGGGAGCGCCCGCCCTGCTCGAGGAAATCGCCCCCGTCGTGCGCGAGGATCAGCTGCTCATCTCGGTGATGGCCGGCGTCACCACGGAACGCATCAACAAACTTCTAGGCAAACCGAACCCGATCGTGCGCGCGATGCCCAACACCCCGGCGCTGGTCGACGCGGGCGCGACGCCGCTTTCGAAAGGAGCGCACGCGAAGGACGCCGATCTCGCGATCGCGGAAACCATCTTCAAGGCCGTCGGCATCGTCGAGATCGTCCCCGAATCGTTGATGGACGCGGTCACGGGCCTCTCGGGCTCCGGGCCGGTGTACATCTACATGGTCATCGAGGCGCTCATCGACGGCGGCGTGAAGATGGGCATACCCCGCACCGTCGCCCGGCGTCTCGCCGCGCAAACCGTCCTCGGCGCCGCGAAACTCGTCATTGAAACGGGCAAGCATCCGGCGATCCTTAAGGACGAGGTCACGACGCCCGGCGGCACGGCGATCGCCGCCGTGCACATGCTTGAGTCGAAAGGTCTGCGCAACGTTTTGATCGAGGCGGTCGCGACCGCCGCCCGGCGCTCGCAGGAACTTAGCCGTCCGGGGGATGCCGGATCGTGAGCCCCGAAAAAGCCTCGCGGGCGAAAACGAAGCCCGCGAAGGAACCCGCGAAGATGATCGAAGCCCTCGAGGAACTCGAGTGGCTCGCCGAAAAACTCAAGGGCGTCGGACATGTCGCCATCGACATGGAGTCCGACAGCTTCTACGTCTACCACGAGAAGGTCTGCCTGCTCCAGCTCACCGCGTTCGGCGAGGATTTCGTCATCGACCCTCTCTCGGTCAAGGACATCTCACCTTTGGGCCCGATGTTCCGCGATCCGAAGATCGAGAAGATCTTCCACGCCGGCGAATACGACATCGTCTGCCTCAAACGCGACTACGGGTTCACGATCGTCAATATCTTCGACACGATGGTCTCCTCGCGCACGCTGGGCTCCAGCCGACTCGGCCTGGCGCCGCTGATCGAGCAGCACTTCGGCGTAAAACTCTCGAAAAAGCTGCAGCGCGCGAATTGGGGAAAGCGGCCTTTGACCCCCGAGCACATCGAGTACGCGCGAAACGACACCCATTTCCTGCACGAACTGCGCGACCGCCTCGCCGCGGAACTCGACGAGAAAGGCCTGCTGCGCGACGCGCAGGACGAATTCAAGCGGCTCGAGAAGCTCGAACCCGCGTCGAAATCCTTCGACCCCGATCACTTCTGGCACCTGCACGGCGCGCGCGACCTCGACGGGCAGCGGCGCGCCGTTCTCAAACGCCTCTACATGTTCCGGGAGAAAACCGCCGCGCGTCTCGACCGCGCCCCCTTTCGCGTCATGCCCGAGGACCTCTTGGTGCGGATCGCGGAAAAGAAACCCGCCGACATGGACGCGCTTAAGAAAATCCGCGGCATGTCCCCGTATTTGTTCAGCAAGTTCGGCAAGGAGCTGCTTCGTGAAATCGATAAGGGCGCGGAAGCCGCCCCGGTCGAGAAGCCGCCGAAGCGCCCGAAGCGCGACGCGTGGGACGGCGACTCGATGCGCCGCTACGAGGCGCTCCGGGAATGGCGCAAGGAAACGGCGGCGAAACGCGGGGTGAACCCCGTCGTCATCCTGCCCACCGAGGACGTCCGCCTGCTCGCGCAGTCGCCCGCGGTGAACCCCGACGATGAGAAGCATTGGCTTGAGTGCGTCAGCGAATACAAGCGGGAAGCCTACGGCGAGGAGATTCTCGCGATCCTAAAGGCCCCGCGCCCGCAGCGCAAAAAGCGGCGCCGCTCGCGCAAAAAGAAGCCCTCCGGGGAAAACGGCGAATCACTCGCCGTGCAGGACGCGGATCAGGAAGCGTAGAAACCACACCGTCCCGAGCGCCCCGCCCGGGATCACCACGCCCCACAGCAGCACCTGCTCCGGACTCCACGCGAACTTGAACCCCAGCTTTTCCGCCTGGGAGAACTCCTCGTCTTCGTCCCACGGTTTCGCGAACGACCGTTGATAGGTGCGCCGCAGCTCGGGCGGGTCTTCGACGACTTCCTGGGGTTCGGGAACCGGAAACCCCGAGTCGCGAAGATGCGCGTACGCGTCGCGGATTTTCATGAAGCGCTTGGTGAACACGGCCCGCTCGGTGTCGGAGCCCGCTCGGTCGGGATGCGCCTCCAGCGCCTTAAGACGGTAGGCTTGCTGGACGGCCTTCGCGTCGGAGCCCGGCTCGACGGCCAGCGTCCGGTAGGCTTCCTCGTCGGTCACGCCCTAAGAATAGCCCAAGCGCGCGGCCGCCGCAACCCGCGCAACATCTTTTTTACCGGGCCGTAACATCCCTGAAACGACCGGCTGTTAGACTGTAAGAGTCGTTTAGGGCAACAGGCTAAGGCGTACATCAGGGCTGCAACGGCAAACCACCAACCACCTAGGCAAAAGCAAAGCGGCGGGATAGACCTCCTCCCCGCCGCTTTCGCTTTTCCTATTCGGAAAAAGTCCTATCTTCGCTTCTTCCCCTTCCGGGCGGACGGGATCCGGGGAGTCTCGGTAATCAACTGCCCGCAGGCCCCGTCGATGTCGGTGCCGAGATTTTTGCGGATCGTCACGCTGACGCCGCGCAGCTGCAGATAATCCTTGAAACGCTGGGCGGCCTCCTTCGTGGGCTTCTCGTGGCGCGTATCGGTCGGGTTCCAGACGATCAGGTTCACGTGCAGCAGATCCTTGCGGTCGACGCTGCGCACGAATTTGGCGAGTTCCCGGGCGTGCTCCACGCGGTCGTTCTCTCCGGCCAAGAGCACGTACTCCAAGAAGATCTTCCGGCCCGTGCGCTTGATCGCGTACGCCAACACCCGCTTCAAATCCTTGAGCGGATACGCCTGGTTCACCGGCACGAGCTTCGTCCGAGTCTTGTCGTCGGCCGCGTGCAAAGACAACGCAAGATTCACCTGCGGGAACTCCTCTAAGAAGCGCTCCATCCCCGGCACGATGCCGACCGTCGACACCGAGACATGCCGCGCGGCGAGTCCGAGCCGCTCGGGGTCGAGCAGGATCTTCAAGCTCTCCAGCACCGGACCGATCGCGTGCAGCGGCTCGCCCATCCCCATGTAGACCACGTTCGACAGCCGTCCCTTGATCTTGTTTTCGCGCATGTACCGGCGCCAGAAGACGACCTGGTCGGCGATCTCCTCGGCGGTGAGATTGCGTTTAAGCCCCATCAGCCCCGTCGCGCAAAAGGTGCAGCCCATCGCGCAGCCGACCTGCGACGAGATGCAGGTGGTCCAATGCGCGCCGGGCTTGGGCTTGAGCAGCACCGACTCGATGAGTTTCTTGTCGTAAAGCCTGAGCGCCGCTTTGTGCGCGCGGCCGTCGGCCGAAACCTTGACCGTCGCGGCCGCGACGCTCGACAGGGGAACGGCTTCGGCGAGTTCCCTGCGCAGGGCGGCCGGGATCGCGGTCATGGCCTCGTAGGAGCCGATGCCGTCTTGGTACACCGCCTTTAAGACCTGCTTCAGCCGGAATTTCGGCTCGTTGCGCTCTTCGAGCGCCGCCTTCAGTTTCGCCGCGTCCATAAGGGGATTGTAGCTATTCGCATCCCCAAGCGGTTCCTAAAAAGCTACAAGCTACTATCCGACGCCCCGCCTCAGGAGGCCCTTATGCAGCTCGCGATGATCGGTCTGGGAAAGATGGGTTTGAACATGACCAAGCGCCTCATTCAGGGCGGCCACCGGGTCGTCGGCTACGCGCACACAAAGAAATCCGTCGCCGCCGCGGTCCGCATCGGCGCGACCGGAGCCCGTTCGCTGGAAGAAGCGGTCGCCAAGCTGTCCTCGCCCCGCGTGGTCTGGCTCATGATCCCGGCGGGAAAACCGGTGCACGACGCGATCGCCCGCCTCTCGTCTCTGCTGAAAAAAGGGGACATCCTCATAGACGGCGGCAACTCCCATTTCAAAGAAGATGAACTCCACGCCGCGATGCTCAAACCCCGCGGCATCCACTACCTCGATATCGGAGTCAGCGGCGGGATCTGGGGGCTGGACATCGGCTACTGCATGATGGCGGGCGGCGGGAAAGCCGCATTCCGGACGGTCGAACCCGCCCTGAAAACCCTGGCGCCGAAAGACGGCTACGCGCATGTCGGACCCGTCGGGGCCGGTCATTATGTGAAGATGGTCCACAATGGGGTCGAGTACGCCTTGATGCAGTCCTACGCGGAAGGCTTCGAGCTGATGCGCGCCTCGCCCTACAAGATCGATCTCCGGCAGGTCGCCCACCTGTGGAATCAAGGAAGCGTCGTGCGTTCCTGGCTGCTGGAACTCGCCGAGGACGCGTTCAAGAAAGACCCGGGGCTCAAGAACATAAAGGGCTTCGTCAACGACTCCGGGGAGGGCCGCTGGACCGTGCTGGACGCGGTTGAAAACGCCGTTCCCGCGTCGACGATCGCGCTGGCGCTTTTCCGCCGCTTCCGCTCGCGGCAGCGGGATTCCTTCTCCGATAAGGTCCTCGCGGCTCTGCGCAACGAGTTCGGCGGACACGCGGTCAAGAAGGCCTGACTCCGGTGAGTTCGACTTCGCGCGGCGTGCGGATCCGGGTTCGGGAGGGCCTCTGCATCGAGGCGAAATCCGACCCCTGCGGGCTGGTCATCTTCGGCGCCTCCGGGGACCTGACGCGCCGTAAACTATTCCCCTCTCTGACCTATTTGAAGGAACACGGCCTGCTGCCCGGGTCCTTCTACGCCTTGGGCGCGGCTCGAAGCGCCATGACCGACGCCGAAATACGCTCGCTGGCCCCCGAGCTCGACGCCGTCTACTATCTCCGCGGGGACTACGACGACGCGGCCGCCTATCGAGAGCTCAAGGAACGGATGCGCGCGCTGGACAAAACCCATCAAACGGGCGGCAACGCGATTTTCTATCTCGCCGTTCCCCCCGAGCTGTACCCGGTGATCCTGCGCGGACTCGGCGACGCGGGGCTGCTCGACGGAGCCGCGCCCGGCGGCTGGGCCCGCGTGATCATCGAGAAACCCTTCGGCCGCGACCTCGCCAGCGCGATGGAGCTTGAGACCGCGCTGGGGGCCTATCTGCGCGAGGATCAGATCTACCGGATCGACCACTATCTCGGAAAGGAAACGGTGCAGAACATCCTGCTCTTTCGCTTCGCAAACTCGATCTTCGAGCCGATCTGGAACCGCTCTTACATCGACCATGTGCAGATCTCGGTCCTGGAAAGCATCGGGGTCGAAAAGCGCGCGGGGTATTACGATCAATCGGGGGTCGTGCGGGACATGTGCCAGAACCACATGACCCAGCTGCTGGCGCTCACCGCGATGGAAGCGCCCACGAGCTTCGCGGCCGACCACGTGCGCGACGAAAAAAGCCAGGTGTTCCGCTCGATCAACCCCCTCGCCGCCGAAAACGTCGTCCTCGGTCAATATGCCGGCTATCGCTCCGAAGCCGGCGTGTCGCCGAATTCCCGAACGCCCACCTATGCGGCGCTGCGGGTCGACATTTCGAACTGGCGCTGGGAGGGGGTTCCCTTTTACCTGCGAACGGGAAAGAAACTCGGAAAGCGCGCCGCGGAAATCGCGGTGACCTTCAAGCGCGTCCCGCATTCGCTGATCCCCCAGCTAAGGCCCGAGGACTTGGAGCCGAATGTCCTCGTCTTTCGCATCCAGCCCGATGAGGGCATCTCGCTTTCCTTCGAGGCGAAGAAGCCCGGCCCGAAACTTTGCCTGGGCGCTCTTACGATGGATTTCGATTACGACGAGGTGTTCGGTGAGGACCCGCCGGAAGCCTATCAGCGCCTCCTGCTCGACTGCATGCAGGGGGATCAAACCCTGTTCATCCGCCGCGACGCCGTCAAGGAGACGTGGCGCTTGGTCGAGCCGCTGCTCGATTCGAAGAAATTCGAACCGGCGTTCTACGACCCCGGAAGCCCGGGGCCGGCGGCCGCCGACGCGCTCATCGGACGCGACGGACGCAAGTGGAGACTCTGAATTCGTACTTGGTGTCAGGCCGTCACTTTGTCACTTTTGCTCGTTTATGGGCGCTGCGAATACATCCGTGAATTTTATGATCGATTTTCCGGGCGCAGCAGCGCTTCCAATTTTCGCATGACCAGCGTCCGGGTGCGCAGCGACGGGATTCTCCGCACCCATTCACGGGCCAGGCTTTTCTTGAATCGCTTCGGGAACTCGATTTCCGGGAAGGATCGGAACAGCCCGGATTTTGCCGGCGAAAAATAGAGCGTGTCCAGCAGCGCCTTCTCCGGTACGGCGATGCTGGGACCGTGGCGGCCGACGCGCTCGAAGCCGAAAAAAAAGCGGCTGCTGATATGGTGCAGCGAAGCCGAACCGAGCGGCGAATCGAACCGCCGGGTCTGCCCCGGCGTCACGGCGTAAAGGACCGAGGGAATCTGCGAAATCATCCCGTGATGGTACAAGGCCGATTGAAGCGAGATGTAGGCCGGCATCGGCGCCGCAAGCGCCTCGGCGAGCGCCATGCGGTCCATCCTCCCCGGAAGCGACCACAGACCGGGCCTCAGGCGCGCCAGCACGCCCGCGCGCGCCAATCGGGCGAGCATATGACTCGCCGCCGAACGCGACAGGTGAAGAACGCTTGAGGCATCGTTGGTCGTGAAGCAGGGAACGTCGAGCTTCGACAGCGACGCCAGGGCCGTAATCGCGTTCATGCTCATGTCTCCGCGTCGAGTTGAGCGACGACTCGGCGCACCAAGGCATCCCAAACCTCAGGGGAGTCGTAGACCTTCAGATCGTCGGGGTCAAGGTAGGCTCCGACCTGCCCCTTGAAATCGGAGAAATCGAGACTTAAAGCGGCGGCTCGGGCTTCCTCGATCGGAAAATCGAAGCCTTCGATCGCCTCCTTCGCGCGCACCCCGGAGTCAAGCAATAAGGCGATGTCGAAGAGATCGCGCGCCTGCGCCTGCGCCTGCGCCTGCGCCCTGCCCGAGAGCGCGCGCAGTTTCTGTCGGAACGCCTCCTCCGGCCGGTAATGCGGCATGAGAACCGGCGCGAGTCCGTAGCGGCGGATGAGCAGCGGATCGACGGGACCGACCTCGCGGTGCTCGGAAAGGCCGCGACGGGAGAATTCGATCTTCGTCTGCACCCCTTCGCCGTAGCCGGGAGCGCGCAAGGCGAGCTTCCAGCGCTGGGTCGTCTCCGTCTGTTTCGGCTCGAAAACGCGGAGGATGGCGATATTCTTGATTTCGAGAACGGCGCGCAACGAGGCGCCGTCGAGAATGCCGCCGACTTTCTTGCGCAGCGTTTCCGGCGCCGTTACCTGGATGTCCAGATCCAGGTCTTCTGAATATCGGACGCTGCCCAAAAAAAAGCGCAGATTGCAGCCGCCTTTTACGGCGAAGAGGCTTTTATCCAGCTTTCGGCTCAACTGGGCGAGAAACAATAGATGAAATATCTCGACGGATTCCTTGGCTGCGCGCTCGAACACTATTCTATTATTGTTGATATTGATATAAATGTCAATATACAGATATATTAATACGCCGCATCCCAAGGGGCGGCCAACGCCCTCACCGTCGTGGAAACATCCCGCAGCGCTGAGCCCTTCTTAAACGCCGCCGTCCGCGCGTTCGCCGCCGCGACCGCTTCATAGCCGTACTCCCGGATCAGGTCCAAAAACACCTCGATGACCGTAAGATCGTCGGGCTCGTCTAGGGCGTCGGCCAGCGCGCGCGCCCTGCGCAGCGGCTCGGCGCCGTGCGTCGCCTCCAGCGCCGCCAGCGCCCGCCGCAATTCCCCCGGCGCCACGAGCGGATTCACGCGGTAGATGTTCGCGTCGCGGTCCCCGAACCCCCCGTCGCGGCTCTCGCCGCGGTAGACCTCGAGCGCGTTCGCGCGCTCCAGTTCGAGCAGCCCGAGCGACAGCGTATAGTCGCTGAGCCCGTACTTTTTGGCGAGATCCTTCTGGCTGCGAAACCAATACGGGTTCTTGACGCTGTTTTGCGCCTCATACAGGGCGATCAGGTACGCATAGCGCGCCCGCGTCGACAACCGCGTCGCCGCGCCGGTCGACCAATACGAAGCAGGCACCGAAAACGACGCCCCCGAAGCGCCCAGCGACACGGTCCGCTTGCGTCCGTCAAACTTCAACAACCGGTATTTCCGGTCCAGCCGCTGCAGCGGCCGGCGCAGCTTCTCGTAGTAGTCCACGCCCGTCGGCCGCGCCGCCGCGGGATGGCCGATCGCCGACGCCAGCGTCGCGTAGTCAAGCGGCAATGTCCCCGCGCCTTGCCGCAAAAACTCCAGATACAGCGAAAGGGCGTGGTCGTCGCGCGCGCGCACCATGCGCCGGCCGGCACGCGGCTCGAGCAGCAGCGCCTCGGGGACCAAGACGCCGGCCGTCCCCGCGGGGACCGGAGGGGCGCGCTCGAGGATCAGAGCGTCCAGCGACTGGGTGACGGCGCGCGCGGATGCGGTCGACTCGAAGAGGACGGCGAGCTCGTGGTTCGTGCGCAGCGCGGTCTTTGACCAGTTCGTGCTGCCCACGACGCAGATCCGCCCGTCGACGACGAGGGCCTTGCTGTGAAGATAGGTGCGCGGGCTGTCGTAGGCGATATCGACGCCTGCAGCGTGCAGGGTTTTATACGCGAGGGCGCTCTCATGGAATTTTTCGTTTTCGAGCACGACGCGTACGCGCACGCCGCGCCGCCGGGCGGCGGCCAGCTCTTCGACGAGGGCGTCGACGGGGTGCGCGGGGTCGCTTCCGTCCATGATGATGAAGTACATCGCGATGTCGATGCTCTCGCGCGCGCCGGCGATGGCGGCGGTCACGGCGGGGATGTAGTCGCTGCCTGCGAGGAGGCGCGGCGGCGCGGATGAGGCGGGCGCGGCCGGGAGCAGCGCCAGGGCGATGATGAGGCCCGCCGTGTACGGCCGGCAGCCGTTCGCTTCGTTTGGCATCACTAACTTCTCCGAATTGCTCCTGGTTGCCTTCCCGAAGGCTAACCCCTCCGCTCGGACATTGCCGCCCCGGCTGCTATTTCTAACCTCCACGCTCCACCAGGCGTCCTGTCACGAACTTGTGAATGATGCTGGCAACGAGCGTTTGATATGGGATGCCCTCTTCTACGGCGCGCTGCTGCATCCCCTCGAGATCCTGAGGGGAGAGCCTTATATTGATCCGCTTGCTCTTCTGGAGCGCATCTCGAGCATAGGACTGATAGCGGCCGATTTCAGCTTTTCGATTGGCGACAGGCTTCCACTCTCCACGCGCGTACGAACGCTCAATTTTCTTTTCTTCCTTTGTCAGTTTGCTCATTTTTCAGCTCCGCCCAAGTAGCGCTTTGTGGCCTGTCTGCTCGGGATGATGCGCTGATGCGGATACCGGGTTTTATTGGGATGTCCAACGAGATCCAGTATGTCACCCCCGGCGATCTTTAATGCAGCCAGTTCAAAACTAATCCCGCGCGTCGCCTGAAGCCATTCATTCTTTTTTGTGTCCCACCGAATAGCCTTCATTTAGAATAGAGTGTAGTACAATGTGTGCCTATTGTCAACACTTGGAACGGATGACCTTCCCCCAATCTTTCATCCGGTTCCAAGACAGCCTGGGCGCGAACTTCCAGCGCAAATAGCCCAGTCAACTATGCAGTCTTACGCGATTGCAGCGATTGCGAAACGCGTCCACTATAACCCGCCACTTGCCCCCCCCGGAGAGCCCGGCTATACTCGCGCTATGAGCCTATCGACGCTCGCTCTACTCCTTCTGGCGCCCGCTCTCACCCAGGCCAGGACCTGGACGGTCTCCGCCAACGGCAAAGGCGACGCGAAATCGTTTTACGACTTCGCCCCGGAGCAGCTCCGCCCCGGCGACGTCGTCGTCGTCAAACCCGGAAAATACGACCAGCAGCTGCAGGCCGCCAACGGCGTCGAGTACCGCGCGCTCGGCAAGGTGATCGTCGAAGGCATCGCCGTCGACAACGTCTCCGGCGCGAAGATCCGCGGATTCACGCTCGACGGAGAAGGACAGCGCGACTCCGGGATGACCGTCAACAACTCCCAAAGGATCGAGATCTCCGCCTGCCGCCTAAGCGGCTTCTTCGAAGCCCTGAGCCTGTCGGGCTCCGAGGGGGTGACGATACGGGAGATGCGCCTGGAAGACAACGACCATTCCCTGATGGTGATCAACTCCAAGAACGTCGTGATCGAGCGCTCCCTCATCGGCCGCCGCCCCCGCCCTGCGGAACAAGACAACGCCGGCGCGTTCGGCGTGGACATCTCCGGAAGCGATCGCGTCACGCTCGACCACAACACCCTCGTGCGCAACACGGGGACCGCGATCGCGGCGCGCAACGCGACGCGGCTCGCGCTCACCAACAACATCATCGTGGGAAACGGCTGGGGGGTTTTCTTCCAAGGCGTGAAGCAGCCCCGTCTGGAGCGCAATCTCTTCAACGGCAACACGAACGGAGACGAGATGCCGCCCGAAGACCCGGAGCAGGTCCCGGCGCTGAAAAGCGGCGGCATTCAGTTGTTCGAGCCGGCGGGCTTCGCTGATTTGAGGAAGGGGGATTGGCGTCTGCGCCACGACGCCAACTCGGCGAAGGCCGGGACGCGGGGCTCCTATCTGGGAGCCTTTCCGCCTCTTCCGGACCCCAAAGACTCGCGGTGATCCGCGATGATCGATTTCAGCAAGCAGCAATTCGTTCTCGCCCGCCTCGCCGACTACTGCGACTACCGCACCCGAATCCAGAGCGCACGCGATCCCGTTCTCTACATGTGGGAGAAGCTCAAGGAACTCGACGGACCCCTGCAGGCGCTTAAGCAGGAGATCTTCACCGAGGCCGCCGCCGCGTTCTTTTGGAAAGTCCGCCGGAAGGAACTGGCCGGGGAGGATATCGCCGATTTCAAGCAGCTGATGGACGCGTATCTCGGCCCCGGAGATTTCGCGGACTCCATGTTCCACCTGGGAGACCCCGCCGCCCTCGTCGACAACGAGGAGCGCTTCCGCGGCGCGGTGAATTTTTTTCGCGGCGTCAAAGTGACCCGGCTTCTCGACGAGGAGGAGAAACCCCCCGAGCGAAGGCGCGCGCAATGGGATAGAATCGTCTCCGATCTCATGAACCGCCTCGGCTTCGACATCCTCGAACGCTCCGTCGATCATCGGCCGATGAACGCGCGGCGGCTGCGCTTTCTGCTGCGGCGGCTGCGCCGGCAGACGGCGGAATACTCGATCGTGCTTCACTTCCCCAAGCACGCCCAAGACACCTTCACGCCGTTTATCCTCCCGCGCGTCGAGGCGCTGATCGCCGCGAATCAGCGCGTGCTGCGCGCAATCCGGGGCTCGAAGTGAGCGCGCTTTACGCCGCGCTTCTGTTCGCCTCGGGGGCCTTCACCGGGACGCTCGGCGCGATTTTAGGTCTCGGCGGCGGGGTTTTCCTGGTCCCGGCGCTGGTGCTGGGCTTCGGCGTCCCGATCCGCGACGCGGCGGCGGCGGGGCTCGTCGCGGTGATCGCGACCTCGAGCGCGGCGGCGGCGGTCAACACCGGCCGGGGCCTGGTCAACATCCGCCTGGGCATGGTGCTGGAGACCGCGACGGTCTCGGGGGCGGTGGCCGGCGGAGTCGCGGCGGCTTTTTTACCGGCGCGCGTCATCATCGGCGTGTTCGGCGCGCTGCTTGCGGCGGTGACTGTGCTGCTTTGGCGTGAACCCGCCGCGCACGACCCGGACGCGGCGGACTCCGACGGTCTCTTTCCGGACGAATACCACGATCCGTCGCTGGGGCGCACGGTGCGCTATTCGGTGCGCCGGATCGGCGCCGCGATGGGAACCGCCTTCTTCGCGGGCAATCTCTCGGGACTGCTCGGCGTCGGCGGGGGCGTGGTCAAGGTGCCGGTGCTGCATCTGTTTTGCGGGATGCCGATCAAGGCGGCGGCGGCCACGAGCAACTTCATGATCGGGGTGACCGGGGCGGCGGGGGCGGTGACCTACGCGATGCACGGGGGTTTGGATTCTTCGTTGTGCGGCATCGTCGCGCTCGGCGTGCTGAGCGGCTCGACGGCGGGAGCGCGCATCGCCCCCCATCTGCCGGCGCGCGCGATCCGCAGGGTCTTCGCCCTGCTGACCTTGCTCCTTTCAATCCAAATGCTGCGGAGAAGCCTTGGACTCTGAGTTTGAACGGCGCTTGGGACGGCTGCTCTTGGCCGGGGTTCTGCTCAGCGGGGGGGTGATCCTCACCGGTCTCGCGCTCTCGCGTCCGGGTGTCGTCGTTTTGGGAATCAATCTGCTGATCGCGACGCCGATCGCGCGGGTCGCGGTGATCGGCGTCCGCTATGCCCTCGACCGCGAGTGGCGCTGGGCCGGGCTATCGGGGCTGGTGCTCGCGATCATCGCGGCGAGCGCCGCGCTGGGACTGCATTAGTTCGGCGGGTCGATTCCGAGCAGTTTGCAGATCTTGCGCGCCGCGTGATCGGCCATCTCCGGGTGACGGGTCACCGGGGTCTCCGCCCCGGTCCCGGCGTTCTGGTACACGGAGTACTTGCCGCCTTCGCGCAGGAGTACGCATCCTTTCTTGGTGAGATGCTTGATCAGGTCCTTTCTTCGCATACGCCCTCCTCAAAACTTTAAGACGACTTCGATGGGACAATGGTCGGAACCCATCACGTCAGGATGAATCCGAGCGGATTTCAGATTCTTGCGCAGGGATTGGGAGACGAAGAAATAATCGATGCGCCAGCCGACGTTGCGCTCCCGCGCCCGCGTCATCTGATCCCACCAGGTGTAGTGCGCGCCGCCGCTCTCGAACTCCCGGAAGCTGTCGATGAAGCCCGCGGCCAAAAACGAATCGATCCAGACTCGCTCCTGAGGCAAGAATCCCGACACCTTCTCGTTTTCCTTCGGCCGGGCGAGATCGATTTCCTTGTGGGCGGTGTTCACATCGCCGCAGACGACGAGATTCTCGATTCCTTTTTTGTGATAGCTTCCCATCAGCTTCAGAAACCAGGCGTAGAAGCGCATCTTGTAGTCGAGCCGCTCGGCGCGCGCCTTGCCGTTGGGAAAATAGACGTTGAACAGCGAGAATTCGGGGTAATGGTGCGCGATCACCCGGCCTTCCCTGTCGAATTCGTCGACCCCGAGCGCGGTCTCGACCTTCACCGGCTCGGGTTTCGAGTAAATGGCGACGCCGCTGTAGCCTTTGCGCTCGGCCGAATGGTAAGAGGACCGAAAACCGTCGACAGCGCGGATTTCATCGGAAAGCTGCTCGGGGAGCGCCTTGGTCTCCTGGAGACACACCACGTCGCCGCCGCTGACGGGCATCCACTCGAGCAGGCCCTTTTTCGACGCCGCGCGAATCCCGTTGACGTTCCAGGAGATCAGGCGATACGACTTGGATTTCTTAGGCATTCCTTCCTCGCGCCGGACGACGCGAGGTCATTTTACTTCTTTGCGCGCGTCTAGCGAAAGCCGCGCGCGGCGATCTCGACGCATTGGCGGCGGTACAGCCCCAGGATGCCGATGATGTGAACGTCGATTTTCACGTCGTAGAGCCCCCGAAGTTCCCCGTTGTTTTCTCGGATCCGCTCCAGGGCCTCGCGGGTTCCGCCCTTGCCGGCGGCGCCGGAGATCTGGGTGGGCCGAAGCGACGCAGACAACGGGACCGAGAGACCGTGCTGGCAGCCCTTTCCGCGCACCGGGCCAGTCTTCACCGCGTCCGGCGGCAGCTCCCCTTCGGTCAAGGAAACAAACGACAACGGCGCTTCGGTGTTCTGAAACAAGAGGATCCCGCCCATGCCCATCACCCCGCCGTTGGCGCGGTAGGAGGGCTTCTCGGCGGTTTGCGCCGATGCGGGCGCCGCGAGCAGAGCGGCGGCAAGCAGGAGACTCACGGCCGGCCGACTCTTCCCGAAACCACGGTGCAGATTTTTGAATACAACCCCACGACGTAGGACCGGACATGCGTGTCCGTGTTCACGTCGTAGAGAACCGCCTTCGGGTCGCCGGCCAGCGCGTCGGCGAGCGCGGCCGAATACCCGGCGTCGCCCCAGGCGAACAGGTACAGCGCCGTGCGGTAGCAGGACCGTCCCGAAACGGTCGGGTCCGACGACGACGCCTTCACGTCGGACGGCGTGGCCGAACGGTAGGCGCGCGGGGCGTGGATATTCGTGTACAGGCATCCCGAGGACAGGGACGCGGCCAGAAAAACGGGGAGCAAGCTCTGTTTCATAGCGCAAGACTACCACTTTGCGCTACCCTATCGCATCGATGACCATACCTCCCGGCCTCCCGAAACCGCCCGCGCCGCGCACGGCGTTCGTCACCAGCCTCGGATGGACCGGCCTGATCGGCGGCGCGCTCAGCGCTCTGACGGGCGTCATGGAATGGTTCGCCGCCCGCCCGTTCGCCGAGCAGGGGTTCATCGACATCGTCCTCAAACTCAAGCAGTACGCCGTTCTCTCCTGGGTCGGCGCGATTCCGACTCTGATTTTTTCCTGGGGCGTACTGCACCGGCGGGAATGGGGGCGCAAGGGGATGCTGGTTCTGATCGCCGTCGCGGTCTTGGCGCATTTGGCGCTGCTCCCGACGCTGCGTCAGGCCTTCGCCGGCGCGGGAGAACTCGCGCCGGGATCGCTTCTGGAAGCCGTCCTTAATACCGCGAAGTGGACGACCTACGGCGCGCTGGCGGTCGCGACCGCGGTCATGCTCTGGCTCGGCCGCAAGCTCGCGACCTCCCCGGTTAAGGACGAATTCTGCTGAGCAGCGCCATGTTCCCGTAGTTTTGCCTGATCAACGGCGTCTTGTTTCGCGCTTTGTGCGCGATGCTCGAACGAACCGGCAACTGTCCCCGGGGACAGTTGCTCTCGATTGAAATTTCCGTCGCGGCATGCACGCGCGTGATGCGCGGGAGCGCGGCGCCCGGAGCCTGCGGGCGGGAAGTCCTTTACGCCGAAGACGACTCTCGTATTTCCCCTCGGCGCGCCTGCGCGCCGAGGCCGGACGCCCCCCGCGGGGGCGTCCGCGCCGTTGGGGGCATTCAGCCCTTGAAACTACGGGAACATGGAGTGCTGAGCAGCCTGGCTAAAAATCAAGGAAGTGGGTATAAAGGGAGTCCAATGTTCTCGGAGGAACTATGCGGCTGCCCCATCATGTCATGGCGTTCATCGCGGCGGCTTTGATTCCCGCTTCGGCGGCTTCGGCGGGATCGAGGCAAACCGAATGCTTCAGCGGATTCCATCAGTGCATGCGCGAGAATAAAGGACAGATGAAGATGTGTATGGAGCGCCGCGACGCCTGCATGAAGGGGGAGAAGCCCTCCGGCGAGGCCGGGAAGCCGAAGAAAGTTCCGTCGCCGTTTTTGAACATCGAATGCAGTAAGAAATATTCGAAGTGCATGGGACAAAGGAAGGCGAATAAGAAACTATGCGACGATGCCCACTCGCGCTGCCGGCGCGGGGAGGAGGAAGAAGCGCCGTCAGCCGCAAAGGGGAGAGATGGGAAGACGGACACTCCCGCGGCGAAGAAGAACCCAAAAAAATCCGTCGAGACAAGGCCGGCCGACAAGCCGCGCGGGGTCCGGATCGGGGGGACAAGCACGAAAGGCATCGACGGCCCTTGCTGGACGATGAACGTTTCGAAGAAGACTTGCGCCGAGTGGAAGTCCGAAAAGTGCAAAACGATGGGCAACGCCTTCCGCACGAACGACGACTGCGCGGCCTGCCTTAACGACTACCGCCTTCCCATGGGGAAAGTTGCGCAGCCCGTTTTTCAGTATGTTCAGATGATGAAGCTCTGCAAAGAGGAGCGGCGCGACCTGGACAAACTCGAGGAGTGCATCAAAACGATTAAGGACGCCGACGAGCGGGCGGCCAGCCGGAAATACCTCGAGGCCCAACGGGCCATCGACGGCATCGTCGCCGACGCCAAGGCCAGCGGCATTCACGGCTGCGGCAATTTTTCGAGGGTTCGCTGACCGGCCCGCGTGTCGGCCGCAAGCTCGCGACCTCCCCGATCAAGGACGAATTCTGCTGAGCAGCCGCCGCATCGCTTCGCCGCCTTAGAAGCTGAAGGTGGTTCGAACGTTCACGCCGTAGGTGGCGGTGTCGCTGGCTGGGGTGATCCTGTCGTTGGAGGCGGTCATGAAGCCGCCCAGCGTCAGGCCGAGTGATTTCGCGACCTTCAGGGTTGCCTGCAAGTTCAAGTTCGTGTCCTGCCGATCGGCCGGCGCGGCCCCGTCGTCATCTTCGGTGTCGGTGAAGGATACGGACCCCTGAAGGGAGAAGCGCCCCGAATACAGGTCCGCGCTGAAGGAACCCGACAGCGTGTTCGAATGCAGTTTTGAGCCGTCCTTCTCGTCGCGGGTGATATTCGTCGTTTCACCGAGCGTGGCCGATAAGCGCTCGTTGAATTTCCAATTTCCCGAGATGTTGAAGGTGTTGGTCAGAAGGTTGTTGGCGGCGCTTGTGCGGTCGGTAAACTTGGATCGCTGGTAAGAGAAGTTGACGCTGCCCCCTTCCCAGGCCTGATTCAGTCCGACAGAGGTCCCGTCCGTCCTGTTGTCCTGGGTGCTGAGCGGCTCGCCATAGGCTCGATTCAGGGTGTAGCCCAATGTCAGACGCGTCCGCGTCGGGAAACTGGTCTCGGCGTTGGACCCCAGCGCGCGCTGGCGGCTCGTGGTTTTCGCCGGGTCGCTTGCCAGGTTGTCCCGGGACTGGCTTAAGCTGTTGTTTAGAGTGATCCAGTCCCACGGCCTCAGCATCAGGCCGCCTTCATGCGTGTAGCGGTCCTTTGAGACCCCGGGAGCCGCCAAGTTCACAAATTGGGCGCCGTTGCGGGACACCGTGCCCGTCACCGACCAGCGCGGCTGCGTGAAGCCGGTCGCTATGCGCCAGGCGTTATCGGTCACCGCCGCGGCGGTGGAGGTCTTGTTTGCCTCGAACGCGCTGTACTGCCAGTCGCCCTCGACTTTCAGGTTCTCGCTCGCCGCCCACGCGATCCCGCCGCCTGCCGCCCGACTGCGCGCCGGCAGAAGGCTGGGGCCGGGTGCGGCGAGGGAGCCCGGGGAGTCTTCCACCTGCGCGTAATTGCCGCGCAGTATTAGATTGCCGGGCAGGTTAAACGAGCTCTGCGTGCCGTACATCAGCCGCTCGAACACCCCGTCAGTGGCCGCAGCGACCTGAGCGGCCACCGCATCGATCACCCACTTCGCGGACCCCAGCTTGATCTCGCGGGATTTTATCAGGGCGCCGCGCACGCCGGAGCCCGAGACGGACAACGGCGAGAAGTTCGGGGAAACGTCGCCCAAACCGATGTCCGCATAGGGCGCATGGTAGTTGAACAGAAAAGTGCGGAAATCATAATTTTTTTTCTGGTCGTGGATCGTGTTGGCGTTGAGTTCGAAAGGAGCCTTGTTCACGGTGCCCGACAGATTGACGCTCGTGTCGGCCTGCCAGTCGTTGGGCCCCGTGTCGTTGCGGTAGCCGACCACAACGTTGCCGCCCACCGTGATGGGAAACGGCGAGGGGCGCGCGGCACCCTCAGGCACGGATATCTGCGGAGTCACCGGGAAGGACTTGTCCTGGCTCTGAACGATGCGCTGCTCGTTATGAACGATGAACACGCGAAAGGTGTAGTCCCCGGAGTACTGGATGGGCACATCGAACTTCAGGTCCATCGGGAGGCTCCCCCCGGGAGTTACGGCCGCGGTCGGCTTGAAGCGTTTTGTGGACGCGAGATACTTCCCCTTCTTGTCGTAGACCTGAGCGATGAGATAGGTCTTGTTGACCTCCCACGTCTCGTTGCCCTGGTTGACCGCCAACACGCGGAAGAACACCGTCCCGCCCGCGTTGACGGGCAGAGGCTCGGCGTTGGTGAACATAAATTGTCCCGTGTCCGCGGCCCACGCGGGCACGGAGAGGGATAACAAGAGCGCTAGGAGCGCCCCACTAGAAGACGACGAACCGCGCTTCACAGGCGGTATCCTCCTTCCCGGAGATCCACATACGCATCGTATACTTGCCCGGGGGCGTCCCTGCGTTAAGGCCGAAGGTCACCTTGCTCGGCCCGACGCCGTCGGCATCAGTGCCTTCGCTGTTGCTCTGCGAGGCAATCCACGCCACCTCCCCCTGGAGCGAATCGTCATCCTCCGCATCCTTGACCTTCGAGGCCAGATTGGTGATTTTATCGACGTCCTCATCGTACTCCAGGCCGATCACATTGGAGACGTCCTTGCCGAGCGCGGTCTGGGCGGCGCCTCCTGCCGTCTTCTTGAGGACATCGCCGACGTTATCGCCTTTCACGGCGCTCTTGACGCCGGCGGAAAGGGCGCCGAGAGCGATCATGTACTTATCGTTGGTCCCGATGCCCGGCGAGTCGAGGCCGATCGCCTTGGAAGCCGTCTCGCCCAGGGCCGTCGCGGCGGCACCCTTCGCGGCGCCCGCGAAGACATCCCCGACATTCCCCCCGTTCGCCGCCGCGGTAAGCCCCCCGGAAAAGGCCCCAAACGCCAGATCGAACTTGCTGGTCGACCCCGCCGAGAAGCCGCCCAAATCCGAATATTTGGACTTAATGGTCCTTTCCGCGGACTGGACCGTGAAACCGGGCGCACTCAACTGGTACGGGTTCGGCTCGCTGGCAATCATGCTGGCCTGCAAACTCGAGCCCTCCGGCAGCCCCTTACAGCTCATCTTGAAGGTGCCCCCGGGCCGAGGTGCGAGCGGGGTCAACGTAGCGGAGTACTTCGTCTTCGGCTCTTTCACCGACGGCGGAGCCGTCACCGTGAGCATGAGGGTCGACAGATTGTTCTTGGGCGCGCGGTCCGGACGATCAAGGATGCCCGCTTTCACTTCGTACTTGCCGGCCGTATGCGCCGGGATGCGGAACATCCGAGAGACTTTGCCGTTCTCTGGGATCGACGGGATGGTCACGTCAGGATCGATGGTGTGGCCGTCCATCCGCAGGCCCACTTTGACGTTCTTCTCGTCGAAATTGCTCTGGCTATGGATCGGCAGCTTGGCCTCGTAGTAGTTGCCCCTGCGGGTGAGGACCAGCGCGCCGGCGTAGAGCTCGCGGTAGGGGAGTTCCACGTTGACCGCTCCCGAGTTGTTCTTGGGATCATCGTCATCGTACTCGATCAGCGTCGCGCCCACGCCCCCTCGCCATATGACATCCGGTTTGACCGGGACGTAGAACCTCCCCACGAAGGATCCGTTCGCTTGGCGTTGGGCCGAGGCACGCCACTCTTTGTTGGGGTCGGTGGTATTGATCCTCAGCTTCATCTCTTTGAGCGGGTAGTTCCCGCTGATGCGGTCGATCTGGACGGTGAACGGGACCTGCCCCCCCGAGATCTCGCCGGGGTGCATCACCGGAGTGCCGACCTTATAGTCGTAGCCGAGCTTGAACCTCGCGGACATCTTGTTGTTGCCGTGGTCGTCGTCGTTGTAGTTCATGTGCGCGACCGCGATGTGAGCCTTGCCATCGACGGGGCGCTTGATCAGGAAGTCCGCCACCGTGGACTCCTTGGCAGCCAGGGAAGCGATTGTCTTCTCCACCTTCTGGTCGATCTTCCCTTCCAGATAGACGCTCAGGGGGATGTCCTTCTCGGTACGGTCGCCGATATTGGCCACTGTGACCTTGACCGAAGACTTCCCATCCGTGAGCCCCCCGAGCTCCAGCTTCGTGATCTTCGCATCGAAGACGGGCCGTGCAGGCAGGTCTCTGAAAGAAGACGTCAGGCTGTCGTCATTGGGGTTCGCGTCCTCGAAATCCACGATCATCGCGGTAAAGGTCCGCGCCGTTTTGGTCTTTTGGATAGGCACATCGATCATGGCGCTGCCGCTGCCGTCCGCGCCCAGGGTCACCTGGATGTCCGGGCCGAGGTTCTTACCGTTCTCCCGGACCCGTACCGGGATCTTGCCCTGAAGCTCCGGGCCCCATTCCTTGGCCAACTCGACCTTGACGGGGACCTTGTTCCTCTCCCCTTTGGCCCACACTGCGGCCAGCTCGGCGGCCGTAGGAGCCGCAATCCTGGCGACCTTGTAGTTCCGCTTGGCGGCGAGCGCGCGGTTCTCCGCGGTCGGCGGCGGGAGGGCCGTATTGTACGGCTTCGCGGGGACGTTCACGGACTTCTCGAAGACGACTTTATTGTCCCGCCACAACTTCAGTGTGAAATCCCAGGGCCCGGTGGACATGATGGCGCCCGCATGCGGGTACATGTGGGCCTTCAGGGGATATCCCTCCACTTCGGCCGAATCTCTCCCCCCCGGCTCCTGGTATTCTCCGAATCTCGCCACACCGGGTCCTTCAAACGACATCCTGTAGCCCCTTTTTGTGAAGCCCTGGGCGAACTCGGGGAACGCGAAGAAGCAGTTGTTGCCCGGCGAGGGGTCATGGACCCGGGCGGCGCCGATGGTGACCGGCGGACTCGGGATACTGCGGGTCTTGGTCATGACGTTGTCGCCTGGGGTTGCGTCGCTGTCCATGTTCAGCCCCCCCTTGAAGTCCCCAGGCCCCACCTTGGCCGTGAGCTGCACGTTCTCCCCCCAGCCTGCCTCGACCGTGAAATCGGCAGAGGCCGCCCCGTTGAAGGTCGGTTTCATCTCCAGCTTGCCGTTGCCGGCCTTCAGAGCGATGAAGTAAATGTTGTCCTTATAGAAGACGCTGCGATTGGACACATGGACGGTCACCGGGATGCTCACGCGCCTGTTCGGGAGGATGATCATGTCCCCGATCTCAATATTGGCCACTCCAAGGTCTTTGGCTTCGAAAATCGTCGAAAGGGCCGCCTGGTCATCGGCGCTCTTGTCGTCCTTTTGCCCCTCCAGGACGGCAATCAGATTATAGGCTCCCCTCGCGCCCTTATAATTGTTCGGGATATCGAAGGAGACCTCGCGGGACTCACCCGGCTGTAATTTTTCGTCGAGCTTCTTCTTGCCGTACTCCTTGTCCGGCTCCTCACCCGAGGGGGCCATCCACCCCCCTTCGGCGGGTTTGCGGGTGAGGGAGACGGTGGGCGCGTCTTCGGTCACGACACCCGTGTTCTTGACGGTCACACTCACTTCGAAGCCCAGAAAAGACGGGCTCCTGAAAGCGTCATTCTTCACCGCCACCTTGGTGACAGCCAGGTTCCATTCCGGCCGATCAGGCAGCGTCAACGAGAATCCCTTTTTGTTGTCTTCGGGGTTGAGCTCTCCTTCCAAGGAGCCTAATACCTGCGCCGTCCCCTTGACCGGACCGCCGACAGCGGGCAACGGCACATTCACCATGAGTTTCTGCGACTTTCCGGGCTTGATTTCCGGCTTATCAGACGGGTCCGAGACATATTCCGCCTCGCCCAGCGTCAGGCTGACGTGGACATCCTTGACCAGCGTCTTCCCGTTGTTCTGCACCTCGACGATGACGGGGGCCGTGCGCTTCTTAGTGTCGATCCCTTTCCCCAGGGTCACCTCGCCGATGGACAGATCCCAGGGAAGGCGGGGCACCGTGACGTACTTCTTGTTGTTGCTCGGATCGGCATCTTCGGTATCCTGCGAGGGCCCTACCCAGACAGAGACCTTCTGGGACGTCTCTTTCAGCGGGAAGTTGATCGTCACCGTCTTCTGAGCGTCCTTCTTGAGCTTCGGATACTCTTTGGCCTTAACGTGGTTCGGGCTCACGCCCAACAGAGGCGCCAGCGACTCGCCATCGCCCAGATTCTTGATCACCACATCGATCGGGACCGTCTGCGTCTTGGGGTCGAAGTCATCCGGCCGCACCGTCGCGCTGAGGATGGCCAGGTCGAGGCGCGGCGGCTTGGGCGGGAACTGGAGCACCAAGACCTTCAAGTCGTTCTTATTGTTCTGGTCCTTGACCTCGGCCTTGATCGCTCCGAGTATCACGGCCCTGTTGTCCTTGTCTGGCTGGACCTGGACGGTCCAATAGGTTTCCTGCTCCGGGCGGAGGGTCCTGGGAGTGGTGTACTTGTGCGTGTGCAGTCTGCCTTCCACCATAATGATTGGAGGCTCGACCGATTCCTCTATGCCGCCGAGATTCTTGACTGTGATGTTCACCGGCCACTTCTGCTCGACCTGACTGAAGTACGCCTTCTTGTTGCTGGTCTCGGGTGCCGTGATCTCGGTTACCGCTAGATCGCGCTTGGGCATATCGATCTCGGCGGTGTTATTGTTCGGCGTGAGATCCTTGCTGTCGGGATTGCCCGCCTCTTCGCCGATATCCACGATCGCCTTGAGCTTCTTGCCTTTGGTCCAAGGCAGATGGAAGGTGAGGGAGCGCGCGCTGTAGCTGCCCGCTTCGATGGTGGGCAGCTTCACGGTCCGCAGTTCATATCCATCCACTTCGAACCGGATCGACGCACGCTCTTCCTTCACCGTGCCGGCCGCCTCGATCTTCACGCGGATCTGCATCGGACCGTCTTCCAAGTCGCCGACATCCGTACTGCCTTCTCCGACAGCCATGTCGGTGATCTTCAGATCATGCTTTTCCGGCATGATTTTCCGGAAAAAAGCGGACTTCAGCCCAGGCACCTTCGCGGTCTTTTCGGAAGTCGTGACCTCTTTGCCGTCTGTATCGACGACCGCCATGTGGAACAAGACGGTCTGGTCATCGGTCTTGGGGAGGTCGAACTTCACGGTCCCCTTCCAAGGCTGGTCGGTCTTGGAATCGATCCAATCGCTGTACTGAGGATTCTCGAGGCCCTTCAGGGCAGCGGGGTCGCCCTTCCCCTTCACCATGAACCGGTATCGGCCCTTCATGGGCTTGGGGCCGCCATAGTACGTCATGCACTCTATCGGGAAATCATTCCCGCCGCCCAGCGCCTTATTGAGGGCCGCAAACTTTTTCTTGATTGATTCGTTGCTGAATATGCCCCAGCCTTCATCTTCCTTTCCCCGCGACTTGAAACTCAGGCTGTCATACTCGGTCAGATCCGGGACCCCGGTGATGGCCGCGAACCAGGAGGCTGGAAGCTTGACGGTCTTCTCCTCCGATTTCAGATTCGTCAAAACCGGGTCCTCGGGATCGACCGAGAGCTGCCCGTAGAACTTGACCTCAGCGGGAGCCTCCAGAAAAGGCAAATGGAACACGACGGACTTGTCCGCGCCATTCCTTTCCAGATCCGTGATATCCTGGCTCTCGATCTTATCCCCGGACCAGTCGCTGGTCGGCACCAGGGTCACCGTGATCTTCGGCTCCTTTTTCGGTCCATCATTGACCACTTTGACGGTGATCGGGACGCCGCCTAAAGACGCCTCTCCGATGATGATCTCCTTAATAGAAAGGTCGCGCGGCGGCGGCGGGGCGGGGTCGCCGATCAGCTTCAGCGTGACGGTGTCGTTGTCGGGATTGGCGTCCTTTTCCGTCTGTCCCTTGTCGTCCTCCAGGACGACCGTCGCCGTCAGGACGTCTCCGTTGGCGATCGGATCCCGCTCGAGCTTGGCGAAGATCGTCCGACCGGTCTCCGAGGCCGCTTCCTGCGCGGCTATGGGAGCATCCGTGACTTTCGACTCGCTCGTCAGGGGGTCTCCATCGGTCGAGAGGGAATACTTCACCGAGTAGCGCGGCGCCTGCACCCCGCCCCCGTTCCTGACGGCGACGTCGGCTTTTAAGGTGATCGTCTTGTCCGCCGCTCTCTCGACCTTCGGATTCTTGAGTTCGACCAGTAGGTCGGGCGCGTTCCGCGCCGCGAGCGGCCCGCCGAGCGTCTTGGTGAAGGTATCGTTGCTGGGGTCGGCGTCCTTGACCGGCTTGCCGTTGCCGTCGAGCAGAGTGATGGTTGCGCTCAGCGTGGACATTTCCCTGATCGGGTCCCGGTCCAGCGCCGCGAAGAGGGTCTGGGACCGCAGCCCGCTCGAACCTTTGGCCTCCAGGGGCCTGTCGGTGATAATGCGACTGACTTCGACAGGATCTTTCCCCGCCGTGATCGCGTATTTCAGCGCGTACCGCCCGGCCGTCGCGTCGCCGTCGTTGAGCAGAGTGACGTCGGCGCTCAGGTCGAACTTGCTCCCCGAAGGTTTGACGCTGAAGTTCTTCAGCGCGACCCGCAGGTCCGGACCGGGCGTCACCTGGGCCTTCGATTTCCTGGTGGGAATCTCCACCAGGATGGTTTCAGATTTTGTTGACGCAGATCCCAATACAAGATGGGCGATAAAGGGAAGCGTGACCCGGTCCAGGTCCTTTTCAAGATCGGTGATCCGTGAGGTCGAAGGCATCGAAAAATCTAAAGACGATTCCTCCCCGGCCTTCAGGCATGTGATTTTCGGTGGATTCGCGCCCCAATTTTGAACCAGCTCCCGGGCGAATGGGTCGATGAGTCCGGGATTGGAGTTCAGTTCCGTGAGCATTACAGCGTTGATATCTACGAAGGCGATACTCACGTCCGCAACGGGCGTCGAGCCGGAGTTCTTCACGGGGAGTGATAGAACTTTTCCCCTCAGGGTGGGCTTCGACATGCTGAATTTCGCGGGGTCGGGAGTCGCTGTCGCATCCGAACATGCCTGGGACCCGGCTGCCGGGGCCGGGGGGGAGATGACGCGGGTGATGCCCCGGGCTACGGGGTTCTGAGCGGCACCCTTCACGTGGGGCTGTAGATAGGCGCGCCACTGCCGCGGGATCCCGTCGTTCTTAGGCGTCGGAAGCCCTTTGAAGGCGATCTTCCAGGCCTTCTTGCCTCCCGAAAGATTGAGCGGCTCGCTGAACCGGGGCTTGAAGGTCTTGTCCAGAACGGCCCTCTTGGTCTTCGCGTTGTACCACCAAAGCAAGAGCTGCACCTTGTAGACGCCTTCGGCGTTGCCGCTCTTCAGGCTCACATCGGCCGTGACATCTTGGCTCTGTGCGCCGGCGGCGGCGGCCGAGGCGGTCATGCTCCAGGTCGGGGCTGCGGCCTTGGCCGGCACTTGTTCCGGTTTCGCCGCGGTCCGGCTGGCAGCGACCGCAGGGTGCAGGGTGACGCGCTTGAAATTATTTTCGCTGCTGGCCTCGGACCCTGAACTCTCGACTGAAACCACCGCCTCGACGTTTCCCGTGCCCAGCTTCGCCCTGGGCACCTGGAACATCCCGGTGAAGGAATCTTTTTCCGCTTCGACACCCAACGACGCGACGGGTAGATCGGCAGCCAGTTCCTCCTCGTCCGCAAGCCGCTTTATTCGGACCGTCGCGCCGGTCGCCTTGCGCCCAATGTTGCGAACGATGACCTTCACGGGCACGTAGTCCGCTCCTGCGACGGCGTCCGCCTGACCCGCGTACGCGACGGCCAGGTCCAAGCCGGAAACCGCCGCGGTCGACGGCTTCCGCCGTCTCGGGATGTCGAGGGATACCGTCTTGATGCCGGAGTGGTCCTTATCCTCGGCGACATCCCAGGAAGCGACGTAGTCAGCATTACGAATATCGGACGGCTCCCGAAATGGGATATTGAGGGTGACGTCCGTCGTCTCTCCGGAGCCGATCGAGTCGACGGTCTCTGAAGGGCTCCCCGCCGGATTACCGGCCACCGGCTTGAGCGAGACGCGAATCGGTCCCGCGCCGTAACCCAGGTTGTTGGCGAGGGTTATCTTCACCGGCGCATACGCCCCGACCGCATTCGGGTTCTCGACCCATTCCCGTTGGACGGGCTGCCGAGCCACCGTCGTGATCCCCAGGCTGCCCGCCGCCTGCGATATCGGTTGAGTCGAACTATTCTCGCATCGATTTCCGGAGAATCCGCTCGTACAAGCGCATCTCAAGACGGTCCCCGCCTGTGTGCAGAGGCCGCCGTTTCGGCATGGATTCGAAGCACAGAGGTCGACCGTCTCATCCGGGATCTTAAGCTCGACGGTCTTCGTGTTGTCGGTTGGGGAATCGTCGTAATAGGCCAGCGAGGCGGTCACCATGTACGGCTTGTGAAGGCCCACCCCGGAAAGATCGAGCCACGACCTAAACGCCAGGGTCGTTTTTCCCGAGGGAGAGAGGTTCGCGACGTTCGCCGTGAAACCGGAAAAACCGAGCGCGTTGAGAGGGGTGCCATTAATGCTCGCCGTGACTTGGAACGGCCCCTCCGACTGGCCTCCCTGATTGGCGACCTCCACCTTCGCCGTGATCTGATATTGAGAACCGTCCTTTCTGAAGGAAGCATCGACCTTATTTACGGCCACGTTTCGCGAATCCGGCAAGGAGTCGGCCTTGATCTTGAATGACCGGTAGGTGTCGGGACGCGCGATGACGTTCCCGGAGCCATCGAGTCCTTCAACCGTCCAGTAGTAAAGGGTTCCGCCGGACAAACGATTCTGCACCAGCGTATTCGCGTCCTGGCGGATGTCGACCAGGGACTGGGTCACCACCTGGTTGATCTTGATCCTGGAGAACGCGGTGTCCTCGGCCACCTTGAGCCGGTAACTCGTAGCGGCGGGGTCCCAGCGGAATCGCAGAGGAGAGCCGGACACCTCCGCCATGTCCGCCGGTTCCTGGAGGATGATCTTCGGGTCCCGGACCTGCACGCTGGCCGTGCCGCTGACCGTCGTCCCGCCATTGGACGCGGTGCCGGTGAGGATGTAGGTTCCCGACTTTGTAAAGAAGCGGCTGACCAGAAGCCCGCTCAAGGTGGCGCTCGTAGTCCCAGCAGTGCCGGCCGGGGCCGTGTTGCCGGACTGTTGGAACACGGTGGCTCCGTCCGGATCCTGGATCGCGAAGGAAAACGCGATATTCCCGACCCCGGCCCCGTCGCTGGTGACTTGCATCGACAGCGTGACGCGGTCCGTCGCGAGCAGTAGAGAAGCGTCCGTGCCGTTGGACTGCGTCATCCGCGCCTGCGGACCGGAGATGCCGGCCCAGGCGACGGCCGGGGAGAGGAGGAAGGCGAGGCCGAAGGCCGGGAGGAATCGCCTCATCGAACCACCGCCAACTTCTTCGTCGCGTCGGCCTGAGTGCCCGTGGCCTGGCCGACCACCTTGACCCGGACCAGATAAATTCCCGGGGCCACCGCCCGCCCGCGGTTGTCGGTCAGGTCCCAGCCCCAAGATACCTCGGCGCCCGAGCGACTCGCCTCGGCGCCGGAAAACTCACGCACGAGTGAACCTGTGATATCGAAGATGAACACTCGGGCATCGATCGCCGACACCTTGGACTCGAACCGGATCGTTGTCCGGTTCCTGGCCGGGTTCGGGTAAAAGTAGAACGCCTTAGGGTCGAATAGCTTTGCGTTGGCACCCGCGGCCGAGGCGTCATTGAAGGCCACCGCGGCCGACTCGCCTTCCGCCAACCGCACCGTTATTGTCTCGCCGAATTCGACGCCGTTAAACGGCCGGAGTTGGTAGGTTCCCGGAAGGAGCTTCGGCACGGTGAAGCCTCCCTGCGAGTCCGTCGCCACCCTCGCGGCCAGTTGGCCCCTGTAAATCTCAACGAAGGCCCCGGAGGGCACGGCTGCGGCCGAGGCCGCGGCGCGGGACCCCGCCGGCGAGGACCCCTGCAAAGACAGCGTGCCGGTGATGCTCCCCAGAGTCACACTGAGCCCCAGTCCCATGGCGATGCCGGTGGTGCCCACCTGATGCCCCGACTGGGAAACGATAGACGTCGCGTCGCCGTCGCTCAGCTTCCACGAAGCTTGGATCGTATAGTTGATCCCGGTGTCGGTGGACAGTCCCGTGAAGCTCCAATTTCCGCCCGCGTCCGAGAACACCGTCGCAACCGTGCCCCCTGAGGCCGACAGGGTGATCTGCACCAGATTGACCTCTTGGTTCGGGTTGACCGTCACCGTCCCGCTGATCGCGTCGGTCGGCGCGGCGCCAGCCGCGGTGACGGTAGAGGTAGGGGTGGTGAAGTTGGTGTCGGTGCCGCCGTGGCCGGTTGCTTTCACCCGGGCATAATAAGTCGCGGCGCTGGTCAAAGAGAAAAAAGTCGCCGATGTGAGCAGCGTCGCACTCGAAGTCAGGGTGCCGCTGAAGTCGCTGGCGGTCGAGATTTGGGCGGTGTAGGAAGTACCCGACGGGTTGCCGTTGGCCGCCCAGGTGAAGGTGATCTGAGTGGAGCTATTGGCCACCACCGCGGGAGTGACCGGGACGGCCGCCTCGGTCGCCGTGGTCACGCTGGTGTCGTACGCCGTAGCCGTTCCGCCGTGGCCGACGGCACGGACCCGCAGGTAATAGGTGGTGTTGGGGGTCAGACCCGCAAACTGCGCGCTGGCAGCCAAGGTCATGCTCGACGCCGCGAGAGACCCGAAGTTCGAGGCGGCCGAAATCTCGGCTACGTACTCCGTCGTTGACGGATTCGAGTTCGCGTTCCAGCCCAGGGCGACGGTCGCCTCGCCCACCGACGACACCGCCGTCCCGGTCGGCGGGTTGGCCAGGGTGGCCGAAGCGGCGAATTGGTTGTACGCCGTGGCGGTACTAGGGCCGAGAGCCTTGACCCCGAAGTAATAGGTGGTATTCGGAGAGAGGCCGGTAAGTGCCGCGTTTGTCTCGATCTCAGAGCTGGTGTTCGACGAAACGGCGACCCCCGAAGGAGGGTTGGCGGCATCGGTCGATGCGATCAGCGAATAGCCGGTCGATCCCAAGGTAAGCGCCCAGTTGGCCGTGGCGGAGCTCGCATGAAGCCCCGTCACGCCCGCGGTGCTGGGCGGCAAGACGTAGTGGGTGAACGTGGTCGAAGAGAAGCCGACCGTAAAGACCGACTGCACGTTGCCCGCCGTATCGAAGCCCTTGGTAACGATGTTATAGGTGTGGCCGCTGACGAGCGTTGCGCCGAAGGACTGCGTGAAGAAGGGCCCTACGATGGTGGCGGTGCTCCAGAACTCGGCGGAACCAAAGCCCGCGCCCCCGTTCCAGTATTCGCCGGTGGAAAGGTCCTGGACGCGGACCTGAATAGTCGAGATGTTGAGGTCAACGTAGATTCCGCCGATCTCGGTGGTCGTTAGACGGCTCGATCCGTGCACGGGCGTTGCGACGCTTGTGTCTGGGGGAGTGGCGTCAATGGTGAAGATTTTGGTGGCGGGGGTGGAATCGGTATCGGCAGCGTCGTCCACCGCTCGAGCTTGGATGACGAAGTTCCCCTCCATTCCCGTGAGGGCGGCGGGACTGACCGAATCCGTCCAGGTCTCAGCGGCGGAATCGAAGGTTCCGTCCGCCGGTGTGGCGTTAAACCAGCCGTCTTCGGGATTGAAGTAGGACAATAAAAAGTCGAATTGAAAAACGCCGTCCCAGCACGAGTTGGTGATCGTTTCACAGAGGCGGACCTGAACGTTGGAGACTGTGCCGTCGGCATCGGCCGCGGTCCCCGAGACGGTTACAAGGCTGGACATCACGTCGGCACTAGGCTGTTGAATGGCGGTATCGGGCTCCACGGCATGGACCGGCACCGCCAAGGCCAACCCCATCGCTAAAATCCCGATTCGCCGCTTCATCTAAATCTCGCGGTGAACGAAATTTGATGGGCGTTGCCCAAACTGCCGAAGGGGGTGATGGCATAGTCGAGCCGATGCCCGAAAACACGCAGTCCGAAGCCCCCCACCAAACCGACCAAGCGTTCGACTCCCGAGCCCGAGCCCCCACCCAAACCGCTTCCCGTTAAAGCATCTCGAGACTCGGCGGAGCGAAAAAGGTATCCGCCGCGAAGGACCAACATCCCTCCCGTGCCGTATTCTATCCCCGTCTTAAAGGAAGGACTTGATTCTCCTCTAAGCGATTCCAACTCCACCGACAGTCGCAGAAGCGCCGCCGGAGCGAAGTCGACGGAGACTCCCGTGCGCAGGATTCGAGGCAACGGGAAGGACCGGTCAAGAAATCTGACGCCCGGCCCCACATTGGCGAGCGCCGCGCCCGCTTGGATGCGGCCCCGGCGGTACATAAACCCCAGGTCGGCGGCGAAGGTGGAGGCCGTAAAGGTGTCGATATTCTGGCGGATAAACTTGCCCGTCACACCCAGGCTCATCTTCCCGTTCAAGGGCTGGGCATAGGAAACCGCCGCGTAGAAATCGCTTGAGCCGAAGGTACGGTCGGGCTCGGGGGTGTTGCCCGTGCGCGCCTCGATCCCTCCCACCGAGAGGCGAGTGGCCGAGACGCCGAAGGCTTTGCGAGCCGAATCCCCGGCAGAGCCCAGCGGATGCACGTAGGCCACGCGATCGACGGCGATGTCTTGAACATGGATCACATGCTCGGCCATCAGTTCGCGAGACAGCAGGCGGGACATCCCGGCGGGGTTCCAGTAAGTCGCGCTCGCATCGTCCGAGAGCGCGGTGAAAGCGTTCGCCATCGCGACGGAACGCGCTCCGGAACCTAAACGCAGGAACGCCAACGATGTGGTTCCCGCGGCGCGGCAAGGCTGAACCAGGGTGTAAAATAGAAAAATCGCCGCCACAAGTCGACGGCGCAAGGGATGTGACCCCATACCGGACTAAATTTATCACGACCCCCAATTTTAATCAACTCAATTCATGATCACATCCATCGGTATACATGACTTGCGTCATATGCTCCGACGAATAGAAGCGAATCGGGCGGCGACCGGCGGCGTGATTCTGCGCCGCGTTTTGCCTTGATCGGTTAAGGACGAATTCTGCTGAGCAGCCGGCGCAGCGCCTCGCCGTAGCCGGCGGGCCCCTTCCCCATGACGCACCCGACGCAGACCGACCGGATCACCGATTTCCGCCGGAACGCCTCGCGTTTGCGGATGTCCGAGAGGTGCACCTCAAACGCGGGCAGCGCGACCGCCGCGATCGCGTCGCGCAGCGCGTAGGAATAATGCGTGTACGCGCCCGCGTTGATCAGCAGACCGTCGGCCCAGCGGCGCTGCGCGTGCAGTAAATCGATCAATTCCCCTTCCCCGTTGCGCTGAAACGCGCGAACACGCGCGCCGAGACGCGCCCCTTCGCGCTTAAGCCCCCGGTCGATCTCGACCAAGGTCGTCGTCCCGTAGACGGAGGGATCCCGTTCTCCGAGCAGGTTCAAATTAGGCCCGTGCAGCACGAGGATGTTGAGCGTCTTCTTCTTCATGCGCCCTCCACGGCGTCGATCGCGGCGTCGATCTCCGCGGGCGAGACGTCGGCGACGCGCACGGGGTTTCCGACGCCCTTGAGCAGCACGAACACGTTTCTTCCCCCGACGGCCTTCTTGTCGAGCTTCAGCGGCGCCAGGAGCCCGCGCCGCGACAGTCCCGCCGGAATGCGAACCCGCGGGAGGCGCGCGAGCAGCGCGTCGATCTCGCGCTTATCCTTCGTCCAGCCCCGGCCGAAGGAAATCGCGGCCGCGGCCCGCATCCCCCACGCGACCGCCTCGCCGTGGCGGACCCGGCCGTAGCCCGACGCCTTCTCCAGCGCGTGACCCAGCGTGTGCCCGAAATTCAGAAGTTCGCGCGTCCCCGAAAGATCGCGCGTGTCGGCGGCGACGACCCGGGCCTTCAGCGCGGCGCAGCGCGCGACGACGGCTTCGAGCGTTCCCTCATCGAACGCGCAGAGGCGGTTCCAGTCGGCGCTCAGACGCCGCGCGAACGCCCGGTCGAAGAGCAGCGCGTATTTGACGACCTCGCCGAGTCCGGAGAGGAATTCCCGCCGCGGCAAGGATTTCAAAACGGCCGTATCGCAGACGACCAAGCGCGGCTGATAAAACGAGCCGATCGCGTTCTTCGCGAGCGGATGGTTCACCGCCGTCTTCCCCCCGATCGCGCTGTCGACCTGGGCGAGCAAGGTGGTCGGGACCTGGATCAACGGGACGCCCCGATAATACGCAGAAGCGGCGAAGCCCGCCGCGTCCCCGACCGTCCCCCCCCCGAGGGCCACGACCGGCGTACGCCGCTCGACGCCCGCGCGCAGCAAAAACCCGAAGAAGCGCTCCACCGACGCGAGACTCTTCGCCGCCTCGCCGCGCGGCAGGGCGAAGAGCTCGGCCTTCCATCCGGCGGCGCGAAACGCGCGCTGCGCCCGAACCCCGAGCGAACGGGCCAAAAACGAATCCGTCGCGATGACGCAGCGGCGCGCGCGCGACAGGTCCCTGTGCATCAGCGCCGGCAGGCGGTCGAGCAGTCCCGCGCCGACCCGGACGGGGTAGGCGTCGGGCTCGGTTTTCACGATGATAGTCTTCATCTCAGGCCGTCCCTCCCATAACCCCGTCGATGGACGGCACGGCGGGGCTTCCGCCCCGCCAGCCTCCGCGCGATGCGTTCGGCGATCTCCGTCGGGGATCCGAGCGCGGCGCGGACCCGGAAATGCGCCGCGCGCGCGTACAGCGGACGCCGCTTCGCGAGCAGCGCCTCGGCGTTCCCCCACAGGGGGCGGACCGCCGCGCCCCGCCTTCCGACGCGACGGCGCAGCGCCGTCCATGGCGCCTGCAGGTAAACGACCGTGCCGGAGCGCCGCATCAAGGCCGTGTTTGCGCGCAGGCTCACCGCTCCGCCGCCGACAGCGATCACCGCGTCGCCAAGGCGCGCCGCGCGGGCCAGCGCGCGGGCTTCCCGCTTCCTAAATCCCGCCTCGCCTTCCGCCGCGAAAATGGCGCGCACGGACTCTCCCGCGGAGCGAACGATCTCCCGGTCCAAATCCAAAAAGGTGCGGCCGAGCCGCCGTGCCAAAATCACCCCGACCGTCGTCTTGCCGCTTCCCATGAACCCCACCAGGAAAACCAACCCCGTCGCCTCAGACATCGCGCCACGCGTCCACACGCGCGCGGAGTTCTTCGAGGGAATCGCCCCCAAATTTAACGAGGAACGCGTCGGCCAAAACCAATGCCGCCAGCGACTCGCCGATCACCGACGCCGCGGGGACCGCGCAGTAATCGGAGCGCTCCACATGGGCTTTCACGGCCTCGCCGGTGTCCAGGTCGACGGAATCCAAAGGATTCATCAGCGTCGCGATCGGCTTCATAGCCGCGCGCAGGACCAGCGGTTCGCCGGTGGTGATCCCGCCGTCGATCCCCCCGGAACGGTTCGTCTTGCGGATGACCTTGGTCTTGTCCGCGTTCCAATAAAGCGCGTCGTGCACCTTCGACCCGTGCAGCCGCGCCGCCTCGAAACCCAAACCGACCTCGACGCCCTTGACGGCGTTGAGGCTCATCAAGGCTCCGGCCAACTCTCCTTCCAAACGGCGGTCCCACTGCGCGTAGCTGCCCAGACCGATCGGCAGCCCGTCAACGACGATCTCGAACACGCCGCCGATCGTGTCGCCGCTTCCCTTGACCGCGTCGATCTCCTGGATCATCCGGGATTCGATCTCGGCGCTCAGGCAGCGCACCGGCGAGTCGTCCGCGCGCAGGCCGATCTCGCGGGCGGGGACGCCGGAGACGTCCTTCTTATCGAGCGCCGTCCCGATCGAAACCACCCGGCTGCCGATGCTGACGCCGAGTTCTTCGAGCAAGCGCCGGGCGACCGAACCCGCCGCGACCCGCATCGCCGTTTCGCGGGCGCTCGCGCGTTCGAGCACATTGCGCAAATCACTGTGACCGTATTTGACCCCGCCGGCGTAATCGGCGTGTCCCGGCCGGGGGACCTTCACCCGGCGGACGCTCTCGTCGCCGCCGGGCTCGGCGTTCATGATCTTTTCCCAGTTTTTCCAGTCGCGGTTTCGCACCTGCAGCGCGATCGGGGAACCAAGCGTTTTGCCGCGCCGAACCCCCGCAAGGATTTCGATTTGGTCGCGTTCGATCTTCATCCGACCGCCGCGTCCGTAGCCGAGCTGCCGCCGCGCCAGTTCGTGATCGATGAAGGACGCCTCCAGCGGCAGTCCCGCCGGAACCCCTTCCACGATCCCG
>PFUL01000186.1 GCA_002790095.1 Elusimicrobia bacterium CG_4_9_14_3_um_filter_62_55
CGCGCAGGTCCGGCCACTCCAGGCGCATCGATCCGTCGGCGTGTTGCGACGTGTTCACGCAGCAATTGGTACAGGCCATGTTGCAGCGATTGGTGACGAACACCTCCATGCAGCGGACGGTGTCGGGGGCGGTCTGAGGGAAAAGGGTTTTCGACGACGCGTAGGGATGACTCATGACCTGATGGTAGGCCCGAAAGCGCGCGCGGGCAATGACCGCCGACCGGAGCCGGGATGACTTGGGTCAGCCCGGCGTGTCGAGGACTTTCTTCAGGTAGGTCTGCTTGAAGCTCTCGTTGTCCTTGAGTTCGTCGGCGAGCTTAACGAGTCCGAGCAGGAACGCCCGCGAGGTTCGGTGCAGGTTGTCGACCATGTGCCTGGAATCCTGGCCCATCAGCCCCATTGCCTTGTAGTACATGCGCGGGCAGACGTCCTGCCAATCCTTATCGGCGCCGAGCGTCTCCATATAGATGTCCGCCTCGTCCATATAGGCCTGCCGGGCGGCCCAGTCGACCCCTTTCCCGTCGGAGGGCTTGTTCACGTTGTTGGAATCCGCGATCCGTTGGTACGGGAGCAGCAGCGCGCCCTCGCAGTCGTAGAAATGTCCGTCGGCGCCGAGCACCAACCGGAAGCAGTCCTTCCACCAGGTTCGGCCCTTCGCGAGTTCCGATCCGTTGTAAAGCGCGTGATTGATCATCGGGACGATGAAAGGAATTCTGCCCTCTTCGCGGGTACGGCGGACGTAGTAGGCGCACAATTCCTTCATGAAGTCTTCCAGTGCCGCGACCTCAAACGGAGTCCATAGGTGGAGGTAGTCGAGCCACATGTCGATTTGTCCGAATCCGATCTTATTGAAGTGATCGAGCGCCTCAACGAGCCCCTGCAGGTTTCCGGGATGGATGATTGTGTTCGTCGCGCAGCCGGTTTTCGGGATGCCGTCGAGGCGGCGCATCACCTCGTCGAAGACCGATTTTTCCGGGGCGCAGGAAAAGGTGCGGTAAAGGTCGTTGCCTTCCTTCCCTCCGTCCAGTGAAAAAATGATCGTCGCCTCGTAGCGCTGTAGGTTCTCGACCATTTCGCGCGTGATCATGGAACCGTTCGTGTAGACCTCGACGTACGGGGGCATTTCGAAGGTTTCGTGCGCGTACTTCAAGGACCGCAGTATCAACGGATACTCGATCAGGCTTTCGCCTCCCGCGAAGACGATCGCCTTTTTTCCGTTGTAAGGCGTTTGGGCCGGGTCCATGAAGATGTCGATCGCGGGCTTGAGATCCTTCCAGGTCAGCGACACGGCGTCGGAGGCGCCTTCGCTGGTGGCGACGCAGCAATTCGTGCAGCCCATGTTGCACTGATTCGTGACGAAAACCTCCATACAGCGGACGTAGTCCGGGCCGCGCTGGAGCGTCGAGAGTTCGAGGGTGGCGTCGGGATGAGGCATCTGAATTAATGGTAACAGCCGCGTCGGGGGCTGTCAATGGGAAGGCGGCGGATTCTCTTTGTTTTTCTTCTCTTCTTCCAACTTCTTTTGTTCGTCGCGCCAGGCTTTCAGGTTGTCGCGCATGCTCTGGGTCATCCGGATGTTCTTGCCTTGGATGGAATCGTGCACGGAGGTGTCGAGCCCCTCTTCAAGTTCGCGTTTGAGCATGCGGTACTTCGCGTGCGAACCGTTGCAGGAGGGCATGATCTCGCTTTTCTTGCACATGCACCACGCCATCTTCCGGTCTTCTTTCAGTTCGACGATTTTGGGCTGCTTGCCGGTGTTCTTGCGCGCGTGCGAGCCGTCGCAGTACGGATCCTTCTCGCTTTCGCCGCAGGCGCAGTACGCGATCGTTCCCTTCTTCTCCTCGCGGATGCACGGCGCGAGTTTTTTCGGGATTTCGCGCAGTTCCCGTTCGCGGATGCGCGCGATCTCCTCGCGGTCCGGATCGTCGGGGGAATACTTGCTGCCCGGACGCCGCCCCATCGCCTATTCCTTGAGCCAGCCTTCGAAGACGGCGCGCGCCTTCGGGTCCTGGAGTTTTTCGAAGAGGATGTCGAACACGCCCATAAAGATCCGGCAGCGTCCGTTGTCGGGCATGCGGCCCCAGAGGGTATTTTGGGTTTGCAGGTTGTAGGTGCAGTCCTGGCCGCAGTAGGGCTTGTAGACGCATTGCGAACAAACGGGCTGGTTCTCAAGCAAAGACGCGACGGCGGCCGCTTTGACCAGCGGGTGATCTACAAGATCGTTATAGCGGCTGCTTTCGACGTGCCCGATCTTGAAGGTCGCGTTCCCTTCGGCCGCCAGCATCCTGGCCTCGTCGCCCGTGTAGACCGACCCGTCGTAGTCGTAGCCGATCACGCCGAGCCCCGCGCCGGACGGGCTGCGCAGGTCCACGTAAATGGGATCCCGCCGGGAAAGAATCTTGACGAGCAAGGTTCGGGCCATGCGCTCGAAGAATTTCGTTCCCTTATAGTTGAGCTCGAGGATGTACTCGAGGTTCTTTCGGTAGAAGGCGAGGTACTCCTCGGCCGTGTAGCCGATCTTGTCCCACGAGCGCTTCGCGAAGCCGATCGGAGAGAGAGGCCGCAGGAAAATTCCGGGAAGACCCAGTTCGAGGTATTGATCGATGACCTGGGTGCCGTACTCCATCGACAAGCGGGTCGTCGTCATCAGCGCTCCGGGTTTGAACGGCCGACGCCCCCGGTCGTCCTGGTAGTCCAAAAATCGCTTGATCCAGGCGACGGTGCCTTCCTGGCTGTTGCCTCCGGTGTAGATGCGGTTGCGGTTGTGCAGTTCCGCGGGGCCGTCGAGCGAGGTGCAGATCGAGATCTTTTCGTCGATTAGGAACTTGAAGCGTTCTTCGTTCATCGTGGAGAAGGTCGTGACCAGCGAGAGGAAGACGCCGCGGCCGGAGGCTTCGTTCTTGAGCCGTGCGTATTTTGTCACGTATTCGATGATCGGCCAATTCAGGGTCGGTTCGCCGCCTTGAAACTCGAAGGAGATGTCCGGATTGGGACACTCGAAGGCGATGTCCACCGCGCGTTTCGCGTGCGCCGGGGTCATGTCGACGCCCTTCTTTTTCTCGCCCACCACGCTCGAGTGGCAGTAGAGGCATTTGTGATTGCAGCGCGCGGTGGTCACGAGAATGTGGAGCGCCGCGGCGGTGAACAGAAACGAGTTCTTGCTACGGTAGTCCTCGATGTGGCGTTCGAAATCCAGGTACTTCTTTAAGAACCCCTTTTGCCGCAGTTCCAGCCACGCTTCGGAGTCTTTGTCGAGGGTTCCGGCGAGATAGCCTCTGAATTCCGTTTCGTTCAAGATCGCGTGCTGGCCCATGTCGTTGGTGACAACCCAGCCCTCACCGACCTTCCGGTAATGCGCGGCCGCCACGTCCGCCGGGGAAAACGGCAAAGTTCCCGCTTCGGGGTGCTGGGTGAGGACGCCGTCAATTCCGCGGGGGAGCGCCGGCATCAGCCGAGCTCCTTTTGCATCGCGGCGAAGTCCTTCTCGGCTTTCTCGAACAAGCGCGCGGCTTCGTCTTTCTGTTCACCGGTCAATTGCGCGTCGGATGCGGCCGGGGGCTGCAGCGGGTCGGCGGCATCGCGGCGGGCGGAAATCAGAGCCTTCGTGACGATGTACTGCGTCAAGGCGGCGTTGTCGGACAGCTGGCGCTTGCCGAGCGTCTGCGCGAGCAGTTCGTTGAGGAAATCTCCGGCGAGCGCCGCGAGCGCGGCCTTGGATTTCTCCGCGGTTTTCGGTTCGAGCGTGAGGATCGTCTCCTCTCCGTCTTCTTCGACATACGCGTCGGCGAGCCGGGCGAACGCGTGCGCAGCCGCCTCCATGGACTCGCGCGGATACAAGTCGTTTTGAACGCAGATCGTCACGTCTCCGGCTTCCGCGTCGAGATCAAAAATCATACAGAGGGAGGGTAGCTGTCGGAGGGCCGTTCGTCAAGTTGTTTGAGTTGTAGAAAACAACTTAAACAACTTGACGAACGGCCCCCAGCCGTTTAGGCTAATGGAATGGAAGGGGGAGTTGTGGTTTCGGGGATTTGGCGTTATCCGGTCAAGTCGATGCGTGGAGAGTCGCTGCGTTCGGCGACCGTCGGCATTTCGGGAATTCTCGGGGATCGCGGCTGGGCCGTGTACGACGTGGAGGCGAGGGAGATTCGCGGCGCGAAGAAACTCCCGGCGTTGATGCTTTGCGCGGCGCGCTATGCGCAGGAGCCGTCCGGGGGCCGCATCCCGCCCGCCGAAATCGTATTCCCGGACGGAACGCGTTTGCTCAGCGACGATCCGAAGGCCGCCGTGCGTCTCTGTGAACTGCTCGGTCGGAGGGTGATTCTCTCCTCGATCAGGCCTAAAGAGGACCTCGCCTACTACCGGCGGGCGCCCGTGTCCCCGGAAGCGCTGGAGGGGGAACTGCGGGCGTCTTTCGGGCTGCAGCCCGACGAACCCGTTTTGGACCTTGCCTCCTTCGGAGAGGAGTTTCTGCGGTTCGCCGCGCCTCCCGGAACGCATTTCGATGCCTCCTCGCTGCATCTTTTGAGCACGGCGGCGCTGCGGGTTATGGCCGAGGCGGCGCCTGAGAGCGACTGGGCGCCGGAACGCTTTCGACCGAATCTATTGCTCGAGTCTTCCGGGACGACGCCCCCCGAGCCGGAGTGGTGTGGACGGAGAATCGCCGCGGGATCCGCGACTCTTGAGATCGAGGAACCGACTCTGCGCTGTGTGATGACGACGCTGGAGCAGAGCGGGTTGCCTAAAGATCTCCGGATCATGCGGACCTTGGCCGCGAGGGCATCCCGCTGTCTTGGAGTGTATGCCGCGGTGGAATCTGGCGGAATTGTGAGTATTGGAGATAAAATAAGGATTTTTTAGATTCCGATAGGCCTTGCGAACCCAAGCAAGGCCGCCTATACTAAGCGGAACTTCCTTAATCAAGCGAGCTGGACCATTCTCGGCTAAAAAGGCGCGAGGCGGGATGAATACCGAATTTTTGGAGATAATTAAATCGAATCCGTACATTCAGCGCTGGGTCGACTGCACCCATGAATTGCGGGAGCAGGCTCGAAATCATCGGCTTTTCTCGCGTTTAGATCGCTTGGAGCATATTCGCATCTTCATGGAACATCATGTCTGGTCCGTATGGGATTTTATGTCGCTGGGTAAGGCGCTGCAGCGCCATCTGACCTGCGTGGAGCTTCCGTGGGTTCCCCGCGGCGAAGCGCTGAGCCGGCGCTTGATCAACGAAATCGTTTTGGAAGAGGAAAGCGACGAGGACGGCCGGGGGGGGTATTCGAGTCACTTCGAGCTCTACCTCGAGGCGATGGACGAGGCCGGAGCGGACCGGAGCGCGATCGACGGGTTTATCGCCGCCCTCAGTGCCGGAGTGGGCGTAGCGGAGGCGCTCGGCGACCCGCGCGTTCCCCAATCCGCGCGGGACTTCGTGCGCGGTACGTTCGCGGTGATCGAACGCGGGCGGCCGCATGAGATCGCGTCCGCCTTTACGCTCGGCCGCGAGGAAATCATACCGGAGATGTTTTACGAGGTGGTGTGGACGGTGCGCGAACGCTTTCCCAACCGTCTTTCGAAACTGGTCTACTATCTCGAACGCCACATCAATGTGGACGCGGACCGGCATACGCCGTTGGCGATGCGGATGAACGTGCATTTGTCGGGTACGGACGAGTATAAGTGGGAGGAGGCGATCGCCGCCGCGCGGGACGCGGTACGGGCGCGCATCGAATTTTGGAGCGGGATCGAACGGGCGACGCGCCGCATCGACGCTCGGGAACCGGTCCGTTGAGCGAGGCAACTTTATGAATTGCAGCACCGACATCAAGCAGCGGCGCGTTACCTTCGAGATCGATAAGGCCATCGACGAGGAGGCCGTTCTCGCAGCCGCGCACGCATTCGCGGGCCGGGCGGAGGTTTGGACCACCGACGGGGGGGTGGAGCTCGAGGCCCAGGAGGGCTCGGGGCTGGACGCTGCAGGACTCGAAAGTCTAGCGGAGGAATTCAACGAGGAACTCGTCGCGCAGGAGTTGCGGCGAAGGATCGCGGCCTCCAACCGGTCGGTCCGGGAGTACCTGATTACTCAGGCCCTGCTCGCCGCCGCCAACGAGCAGGGACAGCACGCGACCGACCCGCAATTGGGCAACCTGACCGGCGATCAGGAGGACGAAATCGCCCGACTGATCCGGGAGGCCGAGCAGGAGCTTTCAGGCGGGGACTTGCCCGGGAAAGGGGCCGCCGCCGTTACCGGCGAAGGCGGAGAGGGGCAGGATGAGCCGTTGGACCCGAAGGAGATTTTGAAGGCGTGGGAGGAGAAAAGCGGTGCGTGAAGCGGCCTTGGCTCAGGCTCTGGAAAAGGACCTGCCCGAATCGGTCGGTCCGGTGTTCTTTCGAAAAATAGGTCCCCGATATCTGTTGACCAACGACGCGGGCTCTCATCTGTGGCTCGAGCAGGATCCGTTCCTGAGCTTCCTGCGCGGCGAACTGGAAAAGGAGACGCCGCTCTGGAACGATCTTGCGGCGGGCGGATTCTTGGGCAACTACATGAATTTCGAGGTGCTCGGCGGCCGTTGGCGCCAACGGACGAAATACCTGCAGGAGGGCGCCGGGCTGCATTTGGTCGCGCTGACCCGCCGCAATTCCCAGGGGAGTCCCTACGCAGCGCGGCCCGCGGCGGGGCTCGACGATCATCAATTCGATATGACGCTGGCGCTCGCGCGCAGGCTCGCGAAGTTTATTTTCGACAGCCCCTCCTCGGAGATTACGCTGGAGCTTCGGGGCGGCGATCCGCTGCTCAACTGGGACGTGCTGACGTTTCTCGCGCGGCACGCGAGCTCGTTCGCCGGTTCGGTCAAGCGCAAGCTCCGGATCGCGGCCGTGAGTCCGCTCGCCTCGCTCACCGACGAACAGGCCGCGTTTTTGGCGGAATTCAAGATTGCGGTGGCGGTGCCGTTCGACGGTCCGAGGGACCTTCATGATTCCCTGCGTCCGGATCTGGAGGGCGGCAGCGGGTGGGAGAGGACCCTCGCGGGGGTCGCGCGGCTGCGCAAGGCCGGCGTCGAGCCCGAAGGATTTTTCACCGTGACGCGCGGCGCCCTCGGCAGGGCCCCGGACGTGATCGCGGCGTACCGCGACGCCGGCTTCGACGCGATCCGCGTCCGCGCGCCGTGGCCCGCCGGGGACGCGCGTTCCCGCTGGAAGGAGATCGGGGTCGGCGCCGCCGCGTACTCGGAGTTTTACCGGGAATTGCTCGACGGGGTTCTCGCGCTGGAAGCGCAAGGAATCCCGTTTCGGGAAAAGGGCGCCGCGTCTTTGCTGGGGAAAATCCTGCTCGGTACGGATTGCGGCGCCGTCGAGCACCGGCTCCTCTACGGCGGCGGTCTCGGCGAATTGGCCTACGACTACAACGGCGACGTCTATCCGTCCGACGAGGCCAGGGCGCTGGCGTCCGCGGACGGCGACGCGCTGTTTAGGATGGGGTCGACCGATTTGGGTTTTGCGAATCTCGTCGGGCACCCGACCGTGCGGGCGCTGGCGGTCGCGTCGGATCTGGGCGGTCAGCCGACCTGCTCGCGCTGCGCGTACAAGCCGTACTGCGGCGTCTCCCCGGTGTACAACCGCGCGGCGCAGGGGTCGCTGCAGGGACGCAATCCGACCAACGATCGCTGCGGGTCCTATTTGGGGACCTTCGACGCGTTGTTTGAGCGGCTGCGCGACGAAAAAACGAAGACGGTATTCGAACGTTGGGCGCGCGCCGAGGAATACCGCCAAGGCGAGCCGCTTCCGCCGTTTCTCTCAGGAGGACTTCTGTGAAGGACATCATCGCCGTCGCCGCTTTATTCGCGTTTACCTCCTCCGCCGGGGCTCAGGAAAAGAAGGCGGCCTTGATCCCCTCCACGTACGAAGGCTGCATGCAGCCCGCGGTGCTCGAGAGCCTCGTGATGCAGGGACCCGATACCTGGGGGCTCGGCAGCGACCATTCCGAGGCCTTCCGCGAGGTGCAGGGCTATTTCCTCTGCCACGCGGTCGCCGGGCGCGGTGAGGACTCCTGTACGACGCTGCAGAACATGCCTGATTTCAAGTGGTCGAAGTTGATGGGCGTAAACTGCAAGATGGATTTTCGAGCACTGATGACCCACGAATCCCTCGCCGCGAAGCAAACCTCGGAGGCGGTTCGGCATTGTTCGCGCTGGTGCCGCTTGAGCAAGGGGGAGCGGGATAAGAAGATGGTCTGCCCGAACGTCTGCCGCAAGGCCATCGAAGAGTTCCGCCGCGATCGGGACTCCGCCTGTTCGGTGACGATGAAGGAGACCGCGCGGGGCCTCGGCGTGGGCCGCGATTGGGTCGAGGAGACGACCTTGTTCTGCCGCCAAAAATTCACGCCGGAGCTCAAGGACTGCCGCGACGAAACCAACGATGATAAAGCCGATTGCGAGGCGACCGTCGCTTTGTTCGCCGCCTACGCCCGGGGCGACGAGAGACGCTGTCCGAAGGACGGCCGTTATGAAGGGGTCTGCAAGGTGCTGATCCGACGCAAGGGGAGTTTCGCCGTCGACCGAACCGGCTCCGGAGGGGGAGACGACCCGTCCGCGGCGTGCGATGAAAACGGAAAGCGGTTCTTGAAGCGTC
>PFUL01000100.1 GCA_002790095.1 Elusimicrobia bacterium CG_4_9_14_3_um_filter_62_55
TGGCCCGAACTCTCCTCGCTGCGCGTGATCGCGTTATCCGAGGAGGGCGGGAGCACGGCCGACCCGGCGGTGGCGCTTGTGCGCCGACCGTTCGGGGCAAGAGCCCTGCGGGAGTCGGTCGAGGGCGTCTGCGCGCAGGAAGGCGCGGGTTCGAGGAGCCGGCTGGACTGAACTCCGGTACCGTCGGGGCTTTGGGTTTTGACCGCTTCAAATCGTACTCGGTCTAACCGACCGCGCCTTTGAGAACCCGAAGGAAGCCCTGCTTCGCCGCTTCCCCGGACAGAAATGTTGGAGACACAACGCTAGGCCAACAACTCCTTCACCGCGGCGTCGAGCTTGCCCAGGTCGACGGGTTTGCCCAACAGGCGCGTGCGCGGGTTGTCCGGGACGACCTTGCGCGCCTTCTCGAGCTCGACCGAAGTGATGAAGATCACCGGCGTTTTCGGCACGATGCCGGCGTTCTCGAGGCTCTTGTAGGCGCTGGTCCCGTAGGCGCCCGGCATCACGATATCGCTGACGATCAGCGCCGGCTTCCAATCCTGCGCTTTGATGGAGGCCGCCATACCGTCGCCCACCGAGACGACCCGGTGCCCCCGTGATTCAAGGAAGTCCGTGAGCACGGAGACGATGGCGTCGTCGTCATCGGCGATCATGATCAATGCCATGAGAGCCCCCTACGCCGTGGCCACGGGCAGCGTGAAAAGGAACGACGAACCCTTGTCCTTCTCCGACTTGACCCAGATCTTTCCTCCATGAGCATCCACCACCTCCTTGCAGATTGAAAGCCCCAACCCCGTGCCCTTGATCGCCGTCTCGCGCTGCTTGGCCAGGTCCACCTGGGCGAATTTCCTGAACAGCTTCGGAACATCCTCCGCCGCGATTCCGTAGCCGGTATCGCTGACCGCGAACTGGACCACCCCTCCGTCGCTGAACGCCGAGAGCGTGACGACGCCGCCCGACGGTGTGAACTTGAGCGCGTTGCCGAGCAGGTTGTTGATGACCTGCTCGATCTTCTCGCGGTCCGCCAGAACGGCGGGCAGCCCCGGCTCCAGGCTGACTTCGAGCCGCACGCCCTTGGCGCGCGCACTGAGTCCGAAAAGGTCGGCGATGGAGGGCAGCAGTTCCTCCGCCTTGAGCGGCTGTTTGAGGAGTTCCATGCGCCCGGCCTTGATCTTGGCGGCGTCGAGGATGTTGCTGACGAAATGCGTCAGTCTGTGCCCGGAAGCCTGCAACAGATCGAGGTTCTGGACCTGCTTCTCCGTGACCGGCCCGTAGACCCCCATGCGTATGGCGTCGGTCACCATGAGCATCGCGTTCACCGGTCCGCGCAGGTCGTGGGACACCGTGGCGATGAGCTCGTCCTTGACGGCGTCGAGCACCTCCAGGCGGCGCCTTTGAGCCTCACTGCCCCAATACGCGGCGGCGGACACTACCGCGTAGACCGCCGCGGCCGCCGCCGAGGGGGTGAGGGGGTCGAGCAGCCAACCCGCATGATGGAAGGCGAACCAGGAAAGGGGAAAGACGATTACACAGGCCCCCAGCCCGACCCCGGCGCAGGCCGCCGCTCCCAGGCGCGGGAGGAGCAAGACCATCCCCGCGCCCAGCCCAAGCATGTAGAGCAACTCCAGCCCGGGGGCCCAATCCGGACGGGACAACACGCGTCCATCGAGCACCTGGGCCGCTAACTCCGCGTGCGCGACGACCCCCGGGGTTGCGGCTCCGAGCGGAGTCGCCACATTGTCCTTGAGCAAAGTCGCGGCGGCGCCTACGAAGACCAAAGCGTCCTTGAACCCCTCCGGCGCGGCGGCGCCCTCGAGGACTCGCCAAGCGGGCACGGTGTTCGGCGCGCGCGAGTAATGCACCCACGCCCGCCCCTCGGCGCCGGTCGGGATGAAGCGCGGGCCGACCCGGACCCACTCCACCGACTTGCTCCGTCCACCGACGGCTCGCACCTGGTAGCCCGCCTCGCCAAAATAGAGACGCAGCGCCTCCAGGACCAGAGAGGGATAGAGTCCCGAGCCCGACGCGAAGAGCAGGGGGATCCGCCGCACCACCCCGTCCGGCTCCGGGAACACGCTGAAGGCCCCCGCGCCCGCCGCGGCGACGCTGAGGGCGGGGATGCTGACCACCGCTTGGCCCGCGTCGGGCAGGAACTGCGCCGGGTCGGGACCTAGGACGCCGAAGCCCGCCTTGCGCGGCGGCGGCGCCGGTCCGGCGCCGAAGGCGAACCCCAGAGCGACGGGGAGGCGGCGCAAAGCCCGGGCGAAGAGCGCGTCATGGTCCGGCAGGGCCGCGGCCCGCTCCGCCAAGCGCCGGACTCCGGGGAGCGGCGGGAGGGCCGCGACGAGCGCCGCGGGGGACGAGCGGTCCGCCCGCGGGAAGACGAAGTCCAAAGCCACCGCGCGCGAGCCGCCCGCGGCCAAGCGCTCCAGGAGCGCGGCGTGCACGGTGCGCGGCCAAGGCCAAGGCCCCACTCGCGAAAGACTCTCCTCGTCGACGAGAACGATCCGGACCGGCGAATCCGGACTCGGCGGACGCGGTTCGAGGGTGATCAGGAGGTCGAATGCGCTCAGGCGGATACGTTCCACCCAACCCGGTTCGGCCACTCGCGCGGTCAAGGCCAGAGCCAGCGTCAACGCGCCGGCCGCGGCCGGCAGCCGAAGGGACACCGCTTCCCAGGCCCGCCCCAGTCGCGACCACATCAGGGCGAGCGCGTGGCGGTCACCGGAACACCGGAACCGGTGCTGCCGCCCGCGGCATAGGCCACGGTTCCCAGCAGTTGTTTGGCGGGTTCGCCGTCCGCGTTTAGGAACTGGAAGCTATAGGTCCCTCCCGCCCCGCTGGAATCCACATAGGCGGCCGCGCCCGAGAGCGCGGCGAAGGAAAAGGTTCCCTCCGCCGCGTCGGCGATGAAGCCGGTCGTGATGGAATCGCTCGTCGTCACCGTCCGGGCCGCGAAGTCCACGGTGTGGGTGAAGCTCCAGGTCCCGGTGCAGCCGCCCCCCACGCAGGGGAAGCCCCCGTTCGTCGCCTGGGTGAACACCCCTGTGCCGTTGTAACTGGCCGACCCGCCGGGAATGTTCCTGAGATCATCCCAGGTGCCGGCGCCCGCGCCGACGGATCCCCCCGCGTACGGGAGAAGGTAATCGGAGAGCGACATCCCGTACAGTTCCACGCCGCCCGCCTGGGCAAGAGACCCTGTCTCGTCGAGAGTCGTTCCCAACGCCGAGTCCGCACCGAGAGCGGCCGCGGCGGCGGCCGCCGCCGCCGGGGAGGTCAGGGCGGCGAATGCCCCCGGCGACAGGTCCGCATCGAACGTACGCTTGAGCGCGGCGTCCGCGGGCCCCGCCGGACGGGGGACGCGGCCCGGCTCGGCGCTCAGGACATCGCCGGCGCGGCTGATCTCGAAGGAGCCGGCATCGGTGCTGAGCCGGGCCCTGCCGGAGTGCAGGAGGATGTCGCTCCGGCCGTCCGGCGCGACCCTGACCAGGAGTTCCGTCCCTTCGATGCCGAGCGTGCCGGCCGGCAGCTTGAGCTTAACGGCCTTCGGGTTCGCCTGCGCGATCCTTCCCGAGATGTAGCGGAAGACCCCTTTGAGCACGTCGGCCGAGAGTTCTCCCGCCCCCTTGTTCTCGTCGTAGACGTATCGGTCGAGCACCATGCTCGTGCGAGGCCCGACCGTGAACACGGACCCGTCGCGGAGCAATATCTGAAGGCGGCCCTCGTCACCGGTCACGACGCGTTCGCCGACGTAGACCGGCTGCCCGCTCCCGATCACCCGACCGACCGCCTGCGGCCTGTCCGGGAGCAGCGCCCGCACGACGCCCCGGACCACGGCGGCTGTCCCGATGGGCACCGGCAGCGCGACGGCGGCCTCGCTCGGGGGGGCCAGGGAAAAAAGGACGGAACACGCGACGACAAAGGACCGATTCATAAGAGCCTCCAACGCCAAGCGGCCATGAGCGAGACGCGGTTCTCGGTGTAGCGGTAGTTGAGCAACGAGGAGGACGCCTCCACGCGCTCAAGAAGCGCGCTCACCGACAACGAGTTCATCCAGGGATGCAGAAACCCCAAAGGCGTGCCCAGCGCCGCGCCGTATCGGCCCAGGATGTCGACGCGCCTGCGCGAGCTCACGACGAGGTCGGCCTTCGCGTAGCGATCCCAATCCACGCCGGCCGAGACGCGGGCGAAGGCGCCCGTCGCGCTCTCCCACGAAAGCGCCCCGTCGACTCCGTCGCGCAGGTAGGCATGGACCCTGTTGGCGGCGTACTTCTCGGCGTGGCGCAGTCCCGCCTGCAGCCGCCAGCCCGGGCCGCCGCCCAACGACAGCCCGGCGCCGGCCTCCCAGCGCGGACCCCGGCGCTCCGGAGACGCCGGAGCGATGGAAGGGCGTGCGAAATCCTCATAGGCTCCCTTCCCCTCCATCCACACGCCGGCCTTCGGCGTGAGACGCCCTTCGAGCCGGATCACCCCTCCCGGCGAGCGCAGGAAGGTATCTCGGTCGACACTCAGATGGTCGAAGCTGCCTTGGATCGTAAGCCCCCGCCAAGCCAGCCCCGCGCGCGCCGACACGCCTTGCAGGTCACGGGCGGAAAGGCCGCGCCGGTCGACCCGGTAATAGGATGAGTCCCAAACCGCCCCCGCACGACGCCGCTTCCCCAACGCCAGCCGGCCGCCGAGGCGGGCGAACGATGTCAGCGCGGCGTCCTCCCGGCGGCGCGACTCGGGCGCGAGGTCCACCGGCGCCCCGAAGAGGAGGGCCTGCCCGGTTCGAGGCGCGTAGTTGGCGTTCGAGGACCACTCTCCCCCCGCTCCGAGCGCTCCTTCCAGGGAAAGCCGCCGCGGGCCCGCGAGCCGCCCGCGCAGCCTCCCTGCCGCCTCGCGGACGGCCGGAGGCATCCCGGGCCGCTCCAACTCCGCGAGTTCGCGGCCGGCCTCCTCCGGCCGGCCCAGCCGGCCGAGCACGGCGGCGTAGAGCAGACGGGACTCGGGGTGGTTGGGGGCGACGGCCAGCACGCGTTCGAGAGCGGCCAGGGCGGCGAGAAATTCTCCGGCCTCCGCCCGCTCGCGCGCGTAGCGGAGGTTAAGCGCCGCGTCGTCGGGGGCCTCCAGGACCGCCTGGTATGGGACGGGCGCCGCGCCGGCCGGCACCCATAGGACGGCAGCCAACAACATCGGTCT